>JAUWLG010000140.1 GCA_030613795.1 Helicobacteraceae bacterium | reverse complement strand
TCACCAAAGACCCCACCAGAGATAACCGCCCCCAAGACCAGTGCCATGTTCGCATCCATCGCAGCCGCTAAAGGAATCGCAATCGGCACCATAATACTAAAGGTCCCCCAGCTTGTCCCTGTCGAAAAAGACATCACTGCTGCCAGTAAAAAGACAGCCGCAGCCAGCCAGGCAGGTGATAAAACGGTATTGACATAAGAGGCTAAGTAGATCCCCGTATGCATATCACTAGTCACCTGTCCTATCGCAAAGGCGAAAAAGAGGATCAGAGTAATTCCGATCATCGAACGTATCCCTTTGAGGCTCTCTTGGGCAACTGTTTTAAGCGGCATCACTTTTTTGATAACAAAGAAAAGTCCCATAAGCGTCAAGGTCATCACCATCGTATAAAAGATCGAGCTAGAACCGCTCCCTTTTAAGATGCTTCCCTCTCCGGTAATATACAAAAATAGGAAGACCCCACCGATCATCAACAGAATCGGCACGATCATATACATAGGGTGCCCACCCTCTTGGATCTCGCTAATCTCATGTTTCACAAGCGCATGTCTCATAGCACCAATGTCGATCGTAAACCAGATCACAAAAAAGGTGACGACAAGTGCAAAGAGCGAATAAAAGTTCAACATCACGGCTTGCATAAGCCACTCCACACTTTCACCATCCATAAACCCTAGACTCATCTGCGCCGTGATAAGTCCTAACATCAGTGCCCCGTAGCCATTGAACATCAAGATCGAACCCACCGGTGCCGAGGTCGAGTCACAGACATAGGCCAGTTTAGCTCTAGAGATACTGTGCGCGTCACAAAGCGGCCGCCCGACACTACCGGCGATCAAGACGGTGATCGAGGTCTCTATAAAAATAACGATCCCGATGATGTAGACCAAAAGTAGAGCCGCGCGGTCTGACTTTACAAGGGAAAGTTTATGACTCAGCATATAGACAAAGCCGTTGACTCCGCCTGAGCGTTCCATCAGATGCATGACCGCACCCATCAAAAGCATGAAACCGAAGGTCTTTAGTATCCACGGGGTCGAAAAGAGTAGAACCGAAAGGTCGACTAATGCGTGCAGTGTGTTAGCAATGGAGTAGTTGTTGATAATGATCTCACCCACTAATATTCCGGCGAAAAGAGAGACTAAGACACGTTTCGTGAGCAGTGCCATAATGATGGCAGTGACAGGAGCTGCGAGGGAGAGGATGCCGTATTCTATGGGAGGGTCCTAAAGGTGGATCTGCAGACGAACAATACCGGGACGACCGTACTCTTCTTCGTAGTCTTTACTACGACGTTCATCGATCTCGCTGAAACCCAATTTTTTATAGACCATCATCGTCTCAACAGACCCGATCTCAACCATGGTCTGGACAATGCGGTAACCTTTAAGACGTGCAGTAAGAAGACTCTTTTGTACCAACTCTTTTAAGACAGAGAACTCATTGAACTCATCTTTTACAGCCATAAAGTCAAGTAAAAAAGTCTTTTTGTCAAATTCTGGTTCCACCAAACGATACGAGGAGAGACGATCTTTATAACCTCCATCACAACCAAGCTCTTCCATCGCCTTTGTAAAGATCTCGTACGTAGCGATACGAGGTTCGTAACCGCAAAGAAATCCGGCATCAACAGCATCAACACTTGCAACCAAAAAATTAGTAAAGTGACAATAGCTTTTTGTCTGTGTCGTGGTTAGCTTCTCTAAACGTTCAAGAAGTGTTTTTTTGTCAGTCGTATCAAAGATGACATCAAAGACCCCTTTTTTCTTACCCGAACGAGAGCTCTCCAGCATCGATAGTGCCAAAAGCGGTGCATCTTTCTCCGTTGCTTTACGGATCTTGATATTCATAATCTCTCCCCTTACCATAGCCTAAGCCAAGTTAGCGATATAATGGTGTTATTAAAAATCTTAATTAAGTGTACCATAGATGAAACAGATTACAAAACTTTTTTTACCTCTTTTTTTAACCTTCGGTTTTGCACACGCTTCGGAACAATTGATCTTGATCGTAAGTAACGATTTTAATAACACACATGCTGTGTTAACACGTTATGAAAAACAGCAAAATGCGTTCAAACAAGTGGAAGAAAACATCATTGTCAACATTGGTCGCAACGGTTTAGCATGGGGGATCGGTGAGAGTGGATTTACTCCAAAAGCAGGTGAACCTATAAAAAAAGAGGGGGACGGACGAGCCCCGGCCGGTATCTTTCAGATCTCAAAAGCCTTTGGTTATGCAACAACCATCAAAACAAAAATGCCTTATGTTCAAGCAGACAAGGAGTTGATCTGCGTCGATGACAGTCAATCTAAAGATTATAATAAGATCCTTGATAAAAACAGAAGTGACAATCCAAAAAGTTTTGAGTGGATGAGACGAGAAGATGATCTTTACAAAATTGGTTTAGTAATTGAACATAATGCTCAAGCAAAAAAAGGTGCTGGCTCGTGTATCTTCTTTCATATCCATAAATCAGAAGATGCACCAACCGCAGGCTGCAGCGCGATGAAAGAAGAAGATCTTACCACCATCATAAGATGGTTAGACCCCGCCAAAAACCCCAAGGTTGTTCAGATACCGAGCAGCTATTGTTCGGAGGCTAAGGATCTCTACAACGGTGTTGTCTGTCCTTAACTCATGATGCAATTTATTGATTGCCTCAGCTGATGTGATGTTGGGATTCTTTTTTACTATGTTTAACAGTATTTGATATTCAGATGAACCTACTCTCATGATAAATCCTTTTTCTTTCTATGGTGATAGTATGATTGAAAATAGTGTGGAAGTTATGGGAATGGTGAATGGTGAATGGTGAATGGAATTATACAAAGATGGCGAAGCTCATCTTAAAAAGTTCTTGCACAGGTAAAAGTTTTAGATTTGGTGTAGATTGTGTTTAACTCAGACCGATAGCGCAGAAGAACCAACAGTTCACTACAGCGAGCGACTAAATTGTGAGTCGTGCTGCTGTGCGTGGAGAGTCTGAGTTGGACGCAAGATGCGCCGAAGCTGGAACTTTTAACTAGTTGACGTTTGGTTTTGGCGTGCTATCTGTGCTTGCCGGCAACATAGGAAAATCGACTTTAGGTTTTCTACCGTCAAGTGCTTTCAAAAATGTCTCAATAGAAGCAGCGTCTTTATCACTGACATTAACACCAAGTTGAATACGGCCCATCTCTACAATCGCCTCTTTCAAACTCCAGATCGCTCCATTATGAAAGTACGGTGCTGTCTCTGTGATGTTACGCAGTGATGGTGTTTTTACAAGACCATTTGCATCACCTTTAAAGTCACCTACCTTGGCATATTTGTACGGTGCAGTCAGAGCAAAACCTTGCATGCCACCACCTACAGCGATACCCGTATGACACGTTGCACAACCTGTATCAATAAACGTTTTAAGTCCCGCTTGTTCAGCTGACGTCAGTGCTTTTTCATCACCATTCAAAAAGTCATCAAAACGAGAAGGTGTTACAAGTGTACGTTCAAACAGACCGATAGTGTCGGTAATAGATGTAAAATCGATCTTGGCATCTTTACCATACGCTTTTTTAAATTCCGCGACATACTCCGGCATTGAGTTAACCACTTTTTCTATGTGAACTTCTGTTGCTGCCATCTCAGGTGGTGCCAATGCCGGTCCTTTTGCCTGATCTTCGAGGTCCGGACTACGGCCATCCCAAAACTGTTTCTGTGCAAAGACTGCATTATAAACAGTCGGTGAGTTTAGATGATGCGGGTTCGCTGTCCAACCGTGACCGATCGCAGCACTTACACCGTCATCTCCGCCTTCGCCGAGGTTGTGACAGAAGTTACAGCTGATGAGACCGCTTTTAGAGAGACGTGGATCAAAGTAAAGTTTTTTACCCAGTTCTATCTTTTCTGGTGTCAGTCTGTTATTTGGATTGTCGATCAACTTCATCACTTCTTTTTGATCTGCCGGTATTGCAACAAGACCGACACCTTTTGCCTGCTTTGCCAATGGCGAAGCCATAACTGTTGCCCCGACTGCCAATGTTAATAATAGATGTTTCATACTCTACCCTTGTGTATTATTTTTAATGGCGGCATTATATGAGGATATAGCTTAAATAATAATTTTTATTATTTAGTTATCTTTCTCTTTTATAACTAATTCTGATATAATGGTGGCAGATAAAGAGATGGAGGGAAAATAAAATGCAATATACTGGACTTTTAAAACAGCACTCTTTAAAGGTAACACCGCAAAGAACAGCGATACTAAATGAGATCGAAAAAGCCGGGCATATTGATATAGACCATCTGATTGAGATCTTGCGCAGCAGCTTTCCGAGTATCTCACTTGCTACTGTCTATAAAAACGTTAACCATATGTACGAGACCGGTATCTTGGAAGTGATCAAAGTACCAAAGCACAAACTTCAATACGAGCTAATGAAAGAGCCGCATATCCACCTTGCCTGTGATCAATGCGGAAGTGTCACAGATATGCACCAGTGCCTTGATGAGCTGATCGATTCTGCAGAGACAAAAAGCGGTTTCAGTCTTCACCACTCCAGTGTTGTACTTAATGGAACATGCCCCAGCTGTCAGACCAAAAGCGCTTAGCCTTTTAGTGTAACCCGCCCAACTCTGCCATCACGGTATCGCGTTTCGTCACTTCAAGCCGTCTACAGGCTGACTCAAAGGCACTGCCCTCGCCTATGATGTAACATTTGTGTTTTGCCCGTGTAATCGCTGTGTAGAGAAGTTTTGTGTTGAGCATGATAAAGTGTGAGAAACTCATCGGCATCACCACCAC
>JAUWLG010000054.1 GCA_030613795.1 Helicobacteraceae bacterium | reverse complement strand
GCACTTAAAAGCAACATGATAAACCATCTCTTTTTCATTAAATATCCTTTTATTATTCATAATTATTTATATAATAACATTGACTTCTTGATAGGAGGCTTAACTTTTTCTCTTAGCCGAAAAGGTCTGTTGCGGGTGATATATTTTTGATAAAGGAATAAGAGATCCCTCTATTTAAAGAGTTGTCTTTTGGTGATGATCTCATCTTGAAATTGTAAAAAAACTGAACGCGAGGCGATCTCAACAGCGTAGGTCGGGTTGTCCTGGTAGCGTCCGAAGTTTGCTACCCCTTTACCCTGGGCATAAGTGGTGAATAGCTCTCTGTTGTCCGCGTGCAGCACTTGTACTTTTAAGATCATATTGAACTTTGTAGGCTGCCAGTCAACATTAGAGTTTGAAAAAGACATCGTCTCGATCGCAGGGACAAACACAAATTGGATGTTGTGCTTTTTGATCTTCTCATCATCTAATGAATCGATCTTATAGACCTTGGTAAAGACATTGTCAAGTACTTTTTTAAATGAGGCCTCAGTATCTTTATACGGGCTGTATCTGAGCTCATCGTTATTGCCGCCAGGGGTGACAACACTCTGTTTATAAAGCTCAAATGGAATGTAGTAGGCAACGGTTCTATGTATGGTGACAGGACGCATTTTTTGGATCTTTGATAGCTCTGGAGCGACAGAGATATCGTGAACGCAACCGCTCATTAACAGAAGTGTAAAAAGTGCTAACAGTAACTTCAGCATCTATTGCTCTGTTAAAAAGATCTCTTTAGCACGTTCAAGATCCTCTTTGGTGTCGATACCAAAACCGGTACTGGCAACCTTGACCATAGAGATCTTGTGGCCATGATAGATAGCGCGAAGCTGCTCTAGTTTTTCGATATCTTCGATAGGGGCATCGTCAAGTGAACAGAAGGTATGCAGGCTCTTTTTAGTAAAACCGTAGATACCGATATGGCCGAAGTAGGTGGCAGCACCGCTTCGGTTGTAAGGGATCTGTGAACGGGAGAAGTAGATGGCGTTGTGATCAGCATCCATAATGACCTTAACAAGGTTCGGATCTTCTGCTGCTTCGGAATTAATGGCGTTATAGCAGCTGCTCATAATAAAATCACGGCCATCATCTTGAATGGCCTTAAGACGGTCGATCAAAGAGGTGAGTACCTCAGGTTCGATAAAAGGCTCATCTGCTTGGATGTTGATAACTAACTCACTGTCATCGATGTCAAGCAGTTGGGCACACTCGTTAATACGATCTGTTCCGCTTTTGTGGGTCGTTGAGGTGAGCATGGCTTTGATGCCGTGACTTCTACACACCTCAATGATCTTATCATCATCTGCAGCGACGACGACATCGTCAAGGTGCATGACCTGTTTCGCTGTACGCACGACCATCGGCAAACCGCCGATATCGGCTAAGACTTTGTTAGGAAAACGGGTTGATGCCATACGTGCCGGGATAATGATCATAAATTGCCTTGTATTCACCCTAGTAGGGTATAATTTGAGTAATTATAACATAGCTCTTATGACACTATTGAAAAGGAAAATAATGCTGTTTTATCAGCCTGAAAGTGGTTATCGTTACAACAGTGATTCTCTTTTCTTGTATGATTTCATCTCTTCGTTTAGACCACGAGGCCGTATGCTTGATGTCGGTGCCGGCAGCGGTGTAGTTGGCCTATTAGTTGCGCGTGATAATCCCAAAGTCCATCTTGAAGCGGTTGAGAAGCAGGATGTTTTTGTTTTTTTGGCAACAAAAAATGCTGCGGTCAACAAGATACCTTACACACTACATCAAACAGACTTTTTAGAGTATGAAGACAGTAGAGGTTTTGAATACATCGTCTCTAATCCACCTTTTTATCACGAAGGTGCATCGCGAAGTGAGGATGAGATGATCCATACCGCGCGTTATAACATTCATCTGCCGATCGAGAAGTTTGTGAAAAAAGCAGCATCGCTTTTACGTCCGCAGGGCCATTTTATATTCTGTTATGATGCCCAGCAGTTCGGGCTTTTATGTGCGGCTTTGGACAACGCAAAATTAAGAGTTGTTGATGTACAATTCGTCCACTCTAAACGTGACAGAAAGGCCTCCATCGTGATGGTCCATGCACGTAAAAACTCAAAATCTCTGATGAAGGTGTGGCACCCTTTTTTTGCTTTTGAGGGAGAGACATATTCTAATGAGGCGGCAGCGATCTATTCTAAAGCAAGGACACATACATTACGATGTCAGATCTAATGCGCCAAGACGGCTTTGATTTTGCTTTTGTCCCATCGGCTTGTGATAGCTGCGAAGGGCGTTGCTGTACCGGTGAGAGTGGAAACATCTTTGTCTCACCTCAAGAGATCTCTGCGCTTGCATCGTATCTAAAGATGGATGAGGATCTGTTTCGTTCAACCTACCTTCTTAAAAAAGGGTATAAGTTCTCATTGAAAGAACGTATCGTCGGTATGTCGCATGACTGCATATTTTTTGATCGAAAAATTGGTGCTTGCGGTGTATATGAGGCGCGGCCGATGCAGTGCCGGACCTTTCCTTTTTGGGACTATTTCAAAACCCATCTAAGTGAATTAAAACGTGAATGTCCAGGAATAATTGATGTATAAAGTATTACTCTCTTCATTTTTAGCTTTTATTATTTTTAGCGGCTGTTCTACGCACTTTTCTTCAGAGACGACACTCAATCAACAAGAAGAGCCGATGTATGTTGATGAGAATACATTGATCCTCTTTGCTTTTGATGCACAAAACCGTAACAACAGTGCAGAAGCCGTGGGCTATTACGACCTTTTATACGAGAGAACACAAAATAAGATCTACCAAGATTACGCTATGAGTGCCTTGATGAAGGGTCGTTATTACAATGATGTTATTTCCCGTCTAAATGAGCGACGTCAAAATGGTGAAGAACTTTCAGAAGAGAGCCTGCGTTATCTTATTGTCGCGCTATTGGCTAAAAAAGATATTTCCACTGCAAAAAAAGAGGCACTCGGCTTAGTTGAAAAAAGCCCGACGGAACTAAATTATCTTATGTTGGCCGAGGTCTATCTTACGGAAAAAGATTATATAAAAGCATTGGCAATGCTTGAAGAGGCATATCAGCTTAACTATTCAGAGAAGGCCCTTGACAAGATCGCTGTAGTCATCTATACCAACATGAATAATCCTTATCAGGCGATAGCTCGAATTGAAGAACACAGCAAAAACCTTGGTTATTCTCTTCTTTTAACTAAACGTTTAGTCGCATTTTATGGTGATCAGCGAGATGAAGAGGGGCTGTTGAAAAACTATCCTCAACTCTATGAACTTGAACCGACAGAGTATAATGCCGATATATTGATACAACTTTATTGGAATGCAAAAAAAGTACCGGAGCTGACACAGTTTTTAGAACGCACCAATTCAAATGATGAGTTGTTGTTAAAGATCTATACCAGTGAGAAAGTTTACTCAAAAGCGATTCCCCTCTCACAAAAACTTTATGAAGAGACGGGAGAGATCGATTATCTTGGTCAAAAAGCGGTCTATCAGTACGAAGCGGCTAAAAATAGAGATAAAAAACTTTTGGACAGTGTGATCAGTGATCTTACAAAGGTCGTTGAAGTCAGGGAAGAGGGGTACTACCTGAACTATCTGGGTTACTGTATGATCGAACATGACCGCAACATTAGTGTGGGGATCGGCTATGTCAAACGCGCTTTGGCGATCGAACCTGATTCGGGCTATTTTATCGATTCACTGGCTTGGGGATATTATAAACAGGGTGAGTGTGAGAAAGCGGATGCGTTGATGGACAGAGTAGTTGAACTATTGGGTGCAGACGATCCAGAGGTCAAAGCCCATCTTAAAGCAATAAATAAGTGTATAAAAAGGAAAAATATAAAATGATATTAGACGAGATTATAGCCAAGACAAAAGAGGATTTAGCCATTCGCGAAAAAGATTTTTCGATGGAGTGGTTGGGGCGTTCACTTGCGTTTAATGCGCGTGCACCGCGTGATGTCATCCCTTATATAAAGTCGACAGAAGAGGACAAGTACCGCATTATCACTGAAGTGAAAAAAGCGAGTCCGTCCAAGGGTGTTATTCGTGAAGATTTCGACCCGCTGGCAATCGGTCAAGCCTATGAGCGTGGTGGAGCAAGTGCGATCTCTGTCTTAACCGAGCCTCACTATTTTCAAGGCAGTCTCGATTACCTTTCGGGCCTTCGCCGTTATGTTGGGATTCCACTGCTTCGTAAAGACTTCATCGTCTCAGAGTATCAACTTCTTGAGGCCTTAGTTCATGGAGCAGACTTTGTTCTGCTTATCGCAGCGGCACTCTCTCGTAAAGAGCTAAAACATCTGCTTAACTACACTCGTCACTTAGGTATGGAGGCACTGGTTGAGGTGCATGACAAATCTGACCTGACTAAAGCGATCTTTGCTGGTGCAGACATCATTGGTATCAACCACCGTAACCTTCAGACCTTTGAGATGAACATGAATCTCTGTTATGAGTTGATCCCGCTTATTCCAAACGGTAAGATCATTGTTGCAGAGAGCGGCATCTATGAACATGGTCAACTTGAAGATCTAAACAAAGCGGGTGTTGATGCCTTCTTGGTCGGTGAATCACTTATGCGTCAAGATGATGTTGAGAGTGCCGTGCGTTGTCTAAAAACAGGTGTGTGTTAATGAGACACTTACTTCTACCTCTCTTAACACTTCTTATCTTAACAGGCTGTTCATCTTCGCCAAAAGAGGAACTGGTACCAAAAGAAAAGCATAAAAGTGAATCGCCTCATATGACATTCAGTACCGAAGAAGAGAGCGCTGCTTTAGTAATACCGACGTACTTTGCAGATGGTATGGCAGACAAAGATCATGATGGCATCGAAGACGGTAAAGACCGATGCAGCGACACGCCGATCGGTGTAAAAGTCGATGCTGATGGCTGCGCCTTTGATCGTGACCAAGACGGTGTAAAAGACTACGAAGATGAGTGTCCTACCTCAATGCCGCATGCGAAGGTCAAAGCCGATGGCTGTGCGGACTTTGTCTCATTTAACCTCTACTATGCGCCCCGTGTGAATGAGATCACCCCTAAGTCGATGTCAGTCCTTGAAAAGGCTGTTGGCTTCTTAAAAGAGCATCCGGAGTACAAGGTCAAGATCATTGGTCACACAGACAATATTGGTGATGACGACTACAACCTGAAACTTTCAAAAGATCGTGCTGCAGATGTCTTAAAAATCTTTAATCGTAAAGGGATCAACTTTAACCGTTTAGAGGCAACAGGCAAGGGTGAAGCAGAACCGATCGAGACAAATGACACTGATGAAGGTCGTGAGCTCAACCGTCGTATCGAGGTTGAACTTTACCAGTAGACGATTTAGTTTCTAGATTGACGGTTAATTCCAATCTAGAAGACGTTGTTGTCCTTCTAATGATCTGATGTGTGTCACATCCTGACTCATCTCAATGACCCCTCGATAGGTCCTGTCCTCATCACGTACTGCAAAATATTGAATATGAATAAACTTACCTTTAAATTGGATCCAGAACTCAGCAACATCTTGTGTTCCTGCTTTAAAAGCATCTAGTATTTGAATCACCTGATCGACACTTTTCGGCGGATGGCAAAATTTCACTTCACGTCCGATAATACCGGCACTTCGAGGGAAGACACGATCATCACCACGATTATAAAAAACCACTTGATCATTTTCATTGACATAGGTGATATCAACAGGCAGTATTCTAAAGATCGAGTTCACCTGTTCAGGTGTTAGATACCCTTCGTCATAGTGTGTTTTGTCGTCAATGCCAAAAGGAAGTTTTTTGCGTTTTGTATCTTCACCTGGATGGATATACTCTACAGCTGGATAAGCGAGTGGCGGTGTGTCGAACATCCAACCGATCTCTGCATCCCCATCACGAAACTCTTTCCACTCCTCTTCACTGAGCATCTCCATCGCTCGTGGCAACAATCGTCCCTCTTCGACTTGCATAATGTGTTCTAAAGAACGAAAGAGAGTCTGTGAGGTATAGATGATAGACTGAAGCTCTCCACTCTCAATAGCTTTATGTGTCTGCTTGATCTCATCACGAATCTGATCATGAAAGGCCCACATATTTTGAGACGGACTTGTCCAACCATGTTTTTCCAGGTAGGGGAAGAGTTGGTTCTCTTTTCGTGCAAAGTGAAGCTCGACTTTACACAGCTGAGTAAACAACTCCTTGAAAGCGTCTATATTCTCTTCGATATTCATCGATTGTATTTTATGGATATAACTGCGTATAAGAATGTTCTCTTCCAAATAGGTACGGACAGGATGCCCTTCTGGAAATTGTCCTTCAAAAGGTGAAGGACCGGAATTTAGATATTCACTCATGTAACATGCCTTAAACTGTTTTTTGAAGTATAGTGAGCTGAGAATGAAAATGGATTGAGCTATGTCAAGTTGATTGTTGTAGAGTAGTTAATTGGTCACAAGTGAAGATAACGTTCCTCATAACCGGCAGGCAATGGAGTATACCGAAATTGCCCGTCCGAGTTGATGCGGTTGTTAGACCATCTTTACCGAGAAGTCCCAGATAAAATATAAATCATTCCCCTCAATCTGACCAAAGACTATTGAACTACTGTTTCTTGCCTGACTCAATTCCGAAGTAGTATTTATGTTTGTTGCTTTTACACACACGTTTTACGTGTGAAATATTAGTTTAGTCCCATAAATTCTAATGCTCTTTGATTTGTATAGTCATGAAAGGGATTCCATCGTTGTCTAAGAAGAGAAGATGCTGATATTAGTAGAACTGAGGTCTCGCCATAGATAGCCAAGTGACCAAGTTGGATTCCTGGGCTTTTGGGTGCATTATTATCTCCGTAGAGTGGATCATCTCTGTTTATGGGCATAGCTAAGTGTGAAAGTGAATAAAGATATTTGGGCCAATGTAGATGAAGTTTTTTTACGCGTTGATGGTTGGTAATCTGCATGAGCGTTCCATCCGGTGAGTCTATATTGCTGATCAAGTCAAATGCATAGTGTGGATTTTTTGGAGTCTCACGCAATGTTTGTAAGGTATTGGTGACATTTTGTTTGACAAGATGGTTACTGCTAAAGTTATGGTTAATATCGAAGAGCATAAGGGTATGATCCCCTTCAGGAAGATGCTCATAGAGATTATGGATTGTATCATGAACAGAAACAGTATAATCTACGATAGACGCAAAACTTAAAACAGGGGGAAAGGGTCTCTTCGCCTTAGTGCCTGTTAGATATGAGTCTAACTGTTTTTGCACTTCGTTGGAAAGACGATAGACCTGATCAGCCGCATTTACAGCAAAAGAACCATACTTAAAGGGGTCATACTCGGGAGCAAGAGCGTTCCATTCCAGTTTAGGTAAGCCAAAAAGATGCCC
>JAUWLG010000273.1 GCA_030613795.1 Helicobacteraceae bacterium | reverse complement strand
TGATACAAACGGACAATATGTAGATCAAGTACATCAGATGATGCACCTCTACACAATGACAGAGAGTGAAGAGCGTTATGAGTGTAACTTTTCACTCTACCCTAGACCTCCGAAGTTTTTGCAACGTGCCAGTGGTAAACTTATTGCTATTACCGGTATTGCCTTAGTCGTTGCATTCTCGTATCCTGTTGCATTTTGGAGTCTTACATTTGCAGAAGAGTTGAATAAGTCAATGCTAGATACTGAATATAACGAAGTGCATAGTATTAAAACAACTCGTGAAGCAACAATAAACCTTAAAACGGTAGAAAAAAATGCAGTGACTAAACTAGTCGATGCTGAACAAGCTGAGCTGGATCGTCAAATGAACACATTGACAAAGATCCATGATGTCAAGGTCAACTACCCAATGAAGGCTAAGTTGACCACTGAATTTTCTGCTGACCTGAACAAATACAAAGTCAAACTGCAAAAACTTTCTTACCATGAGACCGAGGGCTTTAAAGGGTTCATCTTTAATATGGTCTCAGAGAAAGATAAAGACATTACTCGTTTACTAGAGTATCTTACATCTAAAAAAACATCACGCTTTCACTTTATACTTGAAGAGATCGCATATGATGAAGAGAAAAAACGCTATCTAAGTGAGATGAAGGCGGTGCTAAAATGAGTGCGATATTAGAAAAATATCTTTATGATATAGACCAAAGTTTTTCGCAAAAAAGTGAAAAAGACGTAAAGATGATTTACGCAATGGTATTTATAGTACTTGTCATGTTCTCTTATCTCGTTTTTTGGGAAAGTTCTGAAAAGGGTTATAATGATATCAAGGCAGCCTCGTTAAAGGTCCAAGACAAGATAGCCAAAGATAAGCAGTACCTTTTAATGCATCCTAAAAGTGAAATAGTTCGTTTAGATCAACAAATCACTGATCTAAATAGCAAACTTGTAATGCTAAAAGGTGAAAACACCTATATCAAAGCTGAGATAGAAAAGATTCCTGAACTCTTTTATGATCAAGAGACTTGGGGTGCCTTTATCGACTCGATTGCTGAAAACGCTAAAAAGAACAAGGTTAAACTTAACTTTTTTGCCAATAGACTTGCAAGTGATAAAACAAAGTTTGGACATGTGTTAAACCTCGAGATTCAAGCTGAAGCACCCTATAAAAACATGGTTAGATTTATCAATGCCATTGAAAAAAGCAAACTTGTTGTTGATCTTCACGACTTGGATCTTGTAGCAACTGAAAAGTTAAATCTAGATCTTAATCTATCTGTATGGGGGATTACATATTAATGAAAAAGTTACTAATATTATCAATCGTCTCCTTAGTACCACTGGCTGTAATGGCAAGTACTGAGGCACCGAGTCCTGCACAAGTCCAAAAGGTCAAGCCTGCTGAAACGCCAAATCATGCACAGATCAATAAACAGATCCAAGAGATAAAGCCGCCTCGTACCGGGGTTAAAGCTTCTGATGTACTTACAACTAAAAGTCCGTTTATCTTATTAAAAACTGACAAAGACGGTAAAAAGACCACATATGCTGTTAAAAAGAGGGTCAAACTTCCACCTCTCAGAATGGAGTCATCCATTAACAAAAATGTTAAGATCAGCGGGAAGTGGTATAAAGAGGGTGATAGAGTACGGCAGTACACTATTCTTAAAGTCTCTTCTGGTGAAGTTACTCTAAAGAGTAAAAAGAAAGAGTTAAAACTCTTTCAAAACCAGAAAAATGAAAAAATCCAGTTTAACGTCAATTAAATTATCAGTAAAAAAAGGAAAATGAAAAAATGAAAAACCTAAATAAAAAGCTCATCTCACTTGCCGCTTCAGTAGTCTTAGCAGCATCTATGCAGGCAGACTGTACCTACGAACTTTTCAGTATCTCATCTGCAAAAGGGACAACTATCGGTGAATATGTTGACCAACTGACATCTGCATGTGAGTACAGTTTGGTTGTTGCTGACAGCGAAACCGAAAAGCTGATGGACAAAAAGTTAAACAAAACGCATATCAAGAACCTTACAATTGATGAAGTTTTTGAGATCTTATTGACTGAGAACAATCTCAACTTTACAATCGAAAATGATATTCTGCGTATCTCTTATCTTAAGACGATCACCTATAATATTGACTATATACTCTCTTCTCGTAAGAGCACAGGATCTACCGATGTAATGCTAAGTTCGACCTCGTCACAGATCGGTCAAGGGGGAGGTGGCCTAATGGGTGGCATGGGTGGCGGAGCAACCGGCGGAACAGGAATGAATGGGCAGCAAGGCGGTAGCGGTGCAAACAAGTCAGGTATCTCTATCGAACATACAGATGAAGTGAAATTTTGGGAAGAGTTAGACCTTGAACTGCAGCGTGTTCTTAACCGTCCGGAAGATGCGTACCAAGCAGAAGCACCGATCATTAACAAAAATGCCGGTCTAATCACTGTTTCAGCAACTGGCCGCCAACAAGCTCGTATTGATGCTTATTTGAAACTGCTTCAGGAGAAAGTTCAAAAGCAGGTCCTTATCGATGTCAATATGATGGCTGTTATCTTTGATGACAAATCATCTACAGGTATAGACTGGGCACAACTGTATGCACTACAGAACTTTAGTCTACAGGTTGACAGTTTTAGTGTTGGAAGTGCGAAAAATGACTGGTCAGGTACGTTTAACCCTGCTAGCAATTTCGAAAGTATCACGTCTATGGCAGGGAACACTGCCAATATGATACAAATCTCTGGCGGTGGTTCTATTAATGAAGTGATTAAGTTCCTAAAAGAGCAAGGTGAAGTACGCGCAATCTCTAATCCTAAGATCTTGACCCTGAACAATCAGCCTGCTCTAATCACCGTCGGTACAGAGTACTTTTATAAGATCCAACAGTCACAAAACCAGCAAGGTGCCGGTGGTGG
>JAUWLG010000158.1 GCA_030613795.1 Helicobacteraceae bacterium | reverse complement strand
AAGGTCATCGCGCTTATTATCAGTCGTATCAAGGTCATCTCTAATCTTGACATCTCGGAAAACCGCATACCGCAAGATGGGCGTACACAGATCAAGATCGCCGGTGAGACCCTTGATATCCGTGTCTCTATCTTGCCTACCTTTTATGGTGAACGTGTTGTTATGCGTCTGTTGATGCAGAGTGGTTCTGTTCCGCATATCGATCAACTCGGCTTTCCTGAGGAGACCATTCATGACATTAGAACCCTGCTGCGCAGCTCTCACGGTATCATCCTTGTCACCGGTCCAACCGGTTCAGGTAAGACCACCTCGCTTCATGCCTTTCTACGAGAGGTCGAGTCACCTGAACTTAATCTCATCACGGTTGAAGATCCGGTCGAGTATAAGTCTGAGACCATCTCTCAGATCCAGGTCAACGAAAAAGTCGGCCTCACCTTTGCCGCTTCACTGCGTTCTATCTTGCGTCAAGATCCTGACATCATCATGATCGGTGAGATCCGTGATGAAGAGACAGCCCATATTGCCGTACGCGCGGCATTAACCGGGCACCTTGTCTTCTCAACCCTTCACACAAACTCCGCAGCAGCGACGATCTCCCGTTTAGCAGACATGGGGATAGAACCCTTTCTCATCTCCTCTTCTCTGTTAGGGATCATGGCACAGCGTCTTGTGCGCCGTCTCTGTGACGACTGTAAAGAAGAGGACACCGTTGCTGAAGATTTTGCTGTTGAGTATGCACTTGACCCAAATGCTACGATCTATAAACCGGTAGGGTGCAAGAAGTGTAACTACAGCGGTTTTAGCGGCCGTCAGTCGATCGGTGAGCTGTTGATAATGGATGATATGATCAAAGACCTGCTTAAAGAGACTACTGACGAGCATACGATCTCTAAAGCTTTAGAAAAAGAACACCTCGTCACTATTGCGATGCAGCTTAAAAAGATGCTTCTCAGGGGAGAGACCTCCTTAGACGAGGCGATACGCATCGGTTTGGCCCATGCCTAAAAGATCTCACGGCTTCACCCTCATCGAGGTGCTGGTCGCCGTGATGATCATCGCTGTTGTCATCGGCGCGCTGATCCAGCTTTTTGCTACCAACACCCACACCTTCTCCTCCGTCCATCAAAAGATCTTACACGCCAACAAAACCACCCTCTTGCTCGGTAATGAGATCTATGGCTATGAAGACAAAAAAGTCGATCTTGCCGAACTGGTCAAGGACTTTAATATCGATGATGATCTTAGACGCCTGCTCAAAAAAGAGAAAGCTGAGATCCTCTACACAGAGGTGACAAGCATCGACTTTGGTGACGCCGCTGAAGCGTTAGCAGAGGCAGAGGACAGTAAAAGTGGTAATGATGATGAAGCCTTGATCTCCGAGGCAGGCGAAGCAACAAATGCACTCGAAGTAGGACGAACCACACTTAAGATCGGTGGGCAGAGCAGCTCATTTTTACGGGTTAAACTCCAATGAGACGCCACGGCTTTACCCTCATAGAGATGATGATCGCCATCACCCTCTTCTCAGTAGTCATGATCTTTCTCTATCAAGCCATGGCCACACTCGACAAGTCCAACCAGTTTTACAGTGACAAACTCCAAAATATCTCAACAGAGCAGTCTCTTTTTAAAACGCTCTATCTGGACCTTTCTCTCTCTGAGCCAAACAGCGGTGAGATCAATAACATCAATAAAAATGAAGACATGGTCTTCTTGCAGACCTCACATGTCGTTCACACCCACGTCATGCCCTACGTCGTCTACTTTGTGAAAGATCACCACCTCTACCGTGTCGAGTCCGCCACAAAGCTCAGCTACCCCTTTGAGAGTAACATCAATGCTCTGATCGATGATTTTGGAGAGGTTAAAAAGTTCAGACTCTACAAAAACAGTACCCACTTCTTACTGCATCTAAATATCGACGGTAAAGAAGACAACCTACTGAAGATACGACATCTCAGTGCGCAGTAAATGGTAAATGGTAAATGGTAAATGGTAAAAAGGTGGCGAAAGCTCACCTAAAAACAGCTCATAAACAGGAAAAAGTTTTAGATTTAGTGTAGATTGTGCCAAACTCAGACCGAAGGCGTACTAGTGTACGTCGAGAGTCTGTGTTTGGTGCAAGATGCGCTGAAGCTAGAACTTTTTTAGAAGGGTTGTTTTAGCATTACCCACATTGTTGAGCCTTCGCTACCGAAGGCCATCTCAAAACGCACCGGCACGGTAGCCGCAAGGGCACGAATACTAAAACCTACATCATATTTCAGATCTTCAAATAGCTCAAGATCATACTGCGGTGCAACACGTCCTGCTTCTGCAAAGAGAACTCCCTGAAACCACATAATAGGAATCGGGCTCCACTCTTGATCGCGCATAGGGTTCAATTGAGGAATAACACGGTACTCAACTGCACCATAGATAGCTGCTTTATCAGAAAAGCGATTTGAATCATAGGCACGCATTCTATCAAAACCGCCTAATCTGGCACCTTCCCACATTGGTGGTTGCCCGTTATGGTAATATCTTGATTCATTACCTTCATCATTGACATACAAAGCATTTTGGTCCCACGATGGCGAATAAGCGCTCCATACATTTAAAGCAATAACATTTTGTCTTGTATACGTAAGGTTTGGCAATTTAAAGTAGTGTGCGTATTTTACTTCAATAGAGTTCCAGGCTTGAGTACTCTCTCGTAAACCAAAATCTTGCGCATACTGAATCCTGAAATTGTACCCTTGAGATGGATTGTCCGGATAGTCTGTATTATCATGTTCGAGGTAGAACTTTAGACCATTACTGGCAAGTTGTGCATCTGGGTCTAGTTTATCTGCCGTCCATAACTGATAGAAGGGTTTTATACCAACAATAGTCTGTCCTGTAACAAAAGGGACGCCACCACCTATATTATTACGGTTAACAGGTATCCCTCTCATAGTCTCAATAACAGGTAAGACATTGTTTTCTGACTCACCGAGCGGCATAATATATCGAAGATCGATATTCGTCCAGTTGTTCCACCCTTGTGTCTGAAGCGGCGTGGCATCACCGTTATTTGGTTCGAGATCTTGCACCGAGTCATTACTACCATTGATATAGAGTCTTTGATTTGGATAATACGCCCGCATACCCAAATAAGAGAGGAAGAGTCGCTCTGTGTAAGGCACACGTACCCCGGTAACAGCTAAAAAGCCCCCTTTTGTATAGGCCTCTTCATCAACAATTGTCCCTGATGGATTTAGCGCTTGAACCGGCAGTTTCTCGCCCATAAAAAGAGACGCTACCACAGTCATCTGTGGCTGTAAAAATCCGTGGGCAATACCTACAACCCAGCCGGTTAGTCGATTCGTGTCACTTGAAAAAATATAGGGAAGTGCGATCCATGTCGATGTTTTATTCTCATCACGACTTAACTCTTTGACAATGAATTCAGATGCATATATAGAAGTTGTAAAAACATAAGCTAGAAAAATGGTTGACAATATCTGACGCATTGCAATCTTTCATGAGATAATATTTGATTGATTATAACAGATTGTTTTAGAAAAATTTAGAGGAGATGTAGATGAAGGTCAAGGCCCGAAGGCCTTGAAATTAAAAATTAGAGGGCAGCTTTTGCCTGTGCTGCTACAGCAGAGAATGCAGCTGCATCATTCATTGCCATATCAGCAAGGATCTTACGATCTAGTTCGATGTTCGCTTTTTTAAGTCCGTTGATGAAACGAGAATAGTTGATGTCATTTAGACGACATGCAGCATTGATACGGATGATCCATAGTTTACGGAACTCACGTTTTTTCTGTTTACGGTCACGGAATGCATAATACATACTGTGTTCTAGTTGCTCTTTCGCTTTACGGAAGTGCTTGTGACGACCCTGGAAATAACCTCTAGCTAGTTTTAATACTTTTTTATGACGACGACGTCTTACGACACCTGTTTTTACTCTTGGCATATAATGTCCTTTTCTTTACTCTATCATCTGTTTCGATGTATAGGTGCCACATAGTTGGTGGACTTGCCCAGTTTGACTGGAGAATAGTGTTAGATGATGCTTACGCGATCATCGCTTTGATGTTTTGTGCGTCAGCTTTTGCAACTGTTTTAGGTGCATTTTGCTTACGACGCGTTCCAGCATCTTGTTTTGTCAAGATATGGCTGCGAAACGCTGTTCCACGTTTGATCGAACCATTTTTTTTCACTTTAAAACGCTTAACAGCGCCTTTAACTGATTTCATCTTAGGCATAGTAACTCCTCTCTAATTTTAACTATCTTGCGTCTTGCGCAAAATAAGTCCGTGATTATAGCGAAATTTATCTAAAAAGGCTATTCATAATAGCTAAACCTTTTTCACACTTTTTAGACACTTTATTTTGCTATACTTTATTTATGTCAGAAATAGATTTAACACTTATGATCTTACAAGTAGAAGAGGAATTTTGTTACCTTGAAGAG
>JAUWLG010000001.1 GCA_030613795.1 Helicobacteraceae bacterium | reverse complement strand
GTTCACAAAAGTACTCAGTATTGTTGAAAAGTACAATGTAGATGAGCTTACTATCGAAGAGTTGATGGACAAAGCACTCAAAGGGATGATGACCAACCTCGATGCCCACTCTAACTATCTTGACGCTAAAAGTTTTGAGAGCCTGAAAGTTCAGACTAACGGTGAGTTTGGCGGCTTAGGTATTACTGTCGGTATGAAAGACGGCGCACTGACTGTCATCGCACCTATCGAAGGCACACCTGCTGACAAAGCGGGTATAGAAGCCGGTGATATCATCTTAAAGATCAATGACAAATCAACGCTTGGTATGGGACTCGATGAAGCTGTTGGCATTATGCGCGGTAAAAAAGGGTCGCCGATCGACTTGACCATCGTTCGTGAAGGTGAAAGAAAACCTCTTACCATCCATATCATTCGTGACATCATCAAGATCGAATCTGTTTATGCCAAGACTATTGGTGATGACATTCTCTATATCCGTGTTACCAGCTTTGATAAAAAAGTGGTCGAGGATGTCTCTAAAGCGATCAAAAAACATCAGGCAGCGACTAAAGGGATCATCTTGGACTTGCGTAACAACCCGGGCGGTCTGCTTGACCAGGCTGTTGGACTGGTTGACCTCTTTGTTGACGAAGGTGACATTGTCTCTCAAAAAGGTCGTGATACTCGCGAAAACGAGACCTTCAGTGCCAAGCCTGAAACGACATTGACAAAAGTACCTCTCCTTGTTCTTGTCAACGGTGGTAGTGCTTCGGCATCTGAGATCGTCGGTGGCGCGCTTCAAGACCACAAACGCGCTGTTGTTCTTGGAACAAAAACCTTTGGTAAAGGTTCAGTACAGGTCATCTTGCCAATCACGGCAACAGACGCTATCAAACTTACCGTTGCACGTTACTACCTGCCAAGCGGACGTACGATCCAAGCAGTCGGCGTGACTCCGGACATCAAGGTTCTTGCCGGAACTGTCGACACCAGAGAGAACAAGTTCGCCCTTAAAGAGGCTGACCTTAAAAAGCACCTCGAAGGTGAACTCGAAAAAGTCAATGGTAAAAAAGAGAAAAAAGAAGATGATAAAAAAGAAGACGACAAAAACATCATCACCGAAGAGCAATTAACAAAAGATATACAACTCAAAGAGGGAACTGACATCATGAAAGCCCTCATCATAGTCAAAGGATAACCACAAATGGAAAAACGCGAACTACTTTACGAAGGTAAAGCAAAAAGACTTTTTACAACAGACGAACCAGAGATCCTGATCTCAGAGTTTAAAGACGACTTAACAGCATTTAATGGCGAAAAGAAGTCAAGTGAAGCAGGTAAAGGTGCCCTTAACAACAAGATCTCTACTGAACTTTTTAAAGTCTTAGAGGCTGAAGGTATTCCAACTCACTTCATCGAGATGATGGATGACAATCACATGCTTCATAAACGTGTTGACGTCATTCTGATCGAAGTCATTGTTCGTAACATCGCGACAGGCAGTCTTAGCCGCAACCTTGGAATCGAAGATGGAAAAGTACTTCCATTTACACTGGTAGAGTTTGATTATAAAAACGATGATCTGGGTGATCCTAAGTTAAATGATCAACATGCACTCATTTTAGAGCTTGTAGAGTACCAAGACGAGTTGGACAAACTTCGCCGCATGGCACGTCAGGTCAACGACATCTTAAAACCTTACTTTGAAGCAAAAGGGCTTAACCTTGTTGACTTCAAACTTGAATTTGGTAAAGACAAAGACGGCAACATCATCTTAGTCGATGAGATCTCTCCGGACAACTGCCGTTTCTGGGATGCTGAAACAGGTGAGAAAATGGATAAAGACCGTTTTCGTCAAGGTTTAGGCGGGCTAACGCTTGCTTACGAAGAAGTACTCAACAGAATTTTAAACAAATAAGGAAAACAATGACTGCCATTATTAATATCTCACTAAAAAACGGTGTACTTGACTCTCAAGGTAAAGCGGTTCACCATGCGCTTGACTCTCTTCATTTTGAGAATGTTGAAGATGTCCGTGTTGGACGCCAAGTCGTAGTGAAACTTAGCTCTAAAGATGAGGCTGCTGCTCGTGAAGAGGTGACACAGATGTGTGAAGACCTTCTTGCCAACACCGTTATCGAAGACTACGAAATAGAGATCATCGCATAATGAAAGTAGGTATTGTTCAATTTCCTGGAACCAACTGTGAGTACGATACACAGTATGCTTTTGAAAAGCTAGGTGCTACAACAGCGATTCTTTGGCACCAAGAGACAACTATCTCTGATGATGTCGATCTTGTTGTCATTGCCGGAGGTTTCTCTTATGGTGACTACCTTCGTTCGGGTGCTATCGCTTCTAAATCACCGATCATGAAAGCCGTTAAAGCACACGCTGAAGCAGGCAAAAAAGTACTTGGTATCTGTAACGGTTTTCAAGTCTTGACTGAGACACATATGCTGCCTGGTGCACTCAAACGTAACGAGCACCTGCACTTTATCTCTAAACACCACAACCTAAAAGTGGCAAACAACAGCAATGACTTTTTAAGCAAGTTCGACAACAGTGATGTTGTTAACATCCCTATCGCTCACCATGATGGAAACTTCTTCATCGACGAAGCCGGTCTAAAAGAGCTTTATGCGAATGACCAAGTTCTTCTGCACTACTGTGACAAAGATGGCGAGATCTCAAACCCTAATGGTTCAGTAGACTCTATTGCAGGTATCTGTAACAAAGAGAAAAATATCTTTGGTCTTATGCCTCACCCTGAACGTGCGATGGAAGATGTTCTTGGCTCTTCTGACGGCATCAAGATGCTTGAAGGGCTGATGTAGTTTTGAAAAGATTACTGCTTGTTCTTGCCCTGCTCTTAGCTGCTTTTGCGACACCGGCATCACTGCAGGCACAACAGAAAGTGATCTATCTTTCGTATCATGACGACACCTATAAAGACAACATACCTGAACGTGTCTTTAACGGCCAATATTTCTCTATTACCCTCAAGACACTTTCAACGATCAGACAACACAATAAACTAAAATACACTTTCAAAGGTGCTCGCGGAGCAACCTTGCAAAGCCATTCTCCCCAGCGCAAGGACAAAGGTTCTTATGTCTTAGACACCTTCTACTTTTTGGCGACATCCAGCAATATCGTTCTACCAAACATAACTGCATCGATCGGCTCAGAACAGTCGACGCTTAAAGGTGAAAAGATCGAAGGTGTCACACTCAATCCCGATCAAAAATTTGCCGGTATTCTGGCCGACAGTTTTAAGGTCACCTCGATCGACGCCAAAAAGTATGACAATAAACATAACATCTTGACCTTTGATGCCAAAGCGGAACACTGTAATATAAAAGCCTTTAACCTCAATGGTGCAAATGAGCAGGGTTTTGAGAGTGTTAAGCCCGATATTACAACGTCGAGCATGACCTACTATGCGGTTATCCCTAAAAAATACGAAAAGTTAGAGTTCACCTACTTCGACCTAACAAAAGAGCGTTACATGAAGGTGAAGATCCCTATCGAAGTGATCGATGACTCCGTCTCGACCCAGAGTGATCTTAAACCGACAGAAAACAAAAACTATATCATCAAGATCGCCGCAGCCGGTGTGGTCATCATCATCGCCCTCATACTTTTGATCGTATATCGCAAATGGTGGATCGCTCTCTTTATTGTTGCTCCCGGTATTTACATTGCACTGCAAGCGACACCGGCAGAAAATATCTGTGTCAAGGCTAATGCGCCTCTCTACCTTTTACCAATAGAGAATGCTACCGTGTTTGACGTACTGTCTGTTCAAGGTGACTTTGAGGTTAAAAACAGTGTAAAAGATTATAAACAGATCACACACAACAGCAAGATAGGGTGGGTCAGTGAAGACGATATTTGCTCGTATTAATTGGCTATACAGCCTCGTTATCATCTTAATCGGTCTTGGTATTAAGATCTTAGTATGGAAGCTTGTGCCCAAACCGTACGGCTCGAAGATCGCCTCATGTTTTATCCACACCTTTATGTTCAACCCAGTCAAAACAGTTGGTAAGATCGATCCCGAAGCTAAGATGCTTATTGCCAACCATCAGAGTGATATTGACATCTCGACCTTAGAGTGTACCACTAAACGTAACCTTGTCTGGGTCGCAAAAAAAGAGCTTTTCAGTGTCCCTTTCTTCGGTCTTGCTATCCGCCTCTCTGATGACATTCCTGTAGATCGTGGTTCTAAAGCAGCACTTGTATCATTAGTCAGAGAGACAAAAAAACGTCTTGATCAAGGGCGTTGTGTTGTGATGTTTCCAGAGGGGACACGTTCAAGTGGACCAAATATGCGTGACTTTAAACCCGGTGCTAAAATGATAGCGGACAAATATGAGCTTCGTGTTCAACCTGTCGTTCTTATCAACACCTCACGCTACTTTGACCTTAAAAACAGAAGCGGACAGACAGGCAGTATCACTGTCGTGTACCTTGACTCTTTTATTGCTTCTAAAGAGAACAAAGAGTGGCTTACAGATCTTCAAGTGACCATGCAAGAGACTTATGATGAGTATGTCGCAAAACTTGACAATTAAAGTATCTGTAAAATGAGTTGGCATTACTTATCTCTAACGCACAAGGAGCAAAGCCCCTTGCACTACGCTAACGCTATGTTCACTTCGGCAGTAGGCCCTCGTGCTTTGCACTTCTTAAAGTCTGTAAAATGAGTTGGCAGACCCTACTAGCAATCGGTGCAGGTGGTTTTCTCGGCGCTGTTTTACGTGCCTATCTTAACGGTGTCGTCTCACACCATTTTCCCCATAACCTTCCTTACGGAACGCTCAGTGTCAACCTTATCGGTTCTCTGGCTATCGGTATCTTGTTTGCTATTTTTGCCAATACAACGCAGGCCAGCCTTCTCTCCGTCGAGATGAAATCGTTTCTGACTACTGGTTTGCTCGGTGCATTGACTACTTACTCAACTTTTGCGATGGAGAGTTTCTTTTTACTTCAAGGGGGAAGTTATCTTCTTGCAGCTGCCAATATGGCGATGAATGTGTTTGGAACTGTCTTAATGGCAGGGGCTGGATTCACACTGACTTCTGCTCTATTTAAATAGTCTTGAATACAATACCCATACTCTCTCAATCATAGAACAGCATACAAACAGATATCGCTCTTATTTCTGCAATACTGTCTAAAAAACAGTACAGCCACTATGCTACCCTTGTCCAAATCGACAGTTTTCGTTCTTGCAAGCTGCCTGATTAATATGCTGACAATTTCAAAAGTGAACTTAATTAAGACCAATCAGGTTTTTATAAGTGCTTTTAATAAATTCTTACAATAAAAAACATTATACTACATACTATATCATCTTGGAAGTTGGCTCATGCAAACCAAAAACTATACTATTGTACACCCTGCAGACCTCAATAACTTAGTAAACACCCATCATATTACGGATAGCCGACGGTTACTGATCCAAGTATTTTCCGGGCGTGCTGAATATAGATTTATAGTGCAGCTGCAAGCAGAACTTAAACGGTATTTTAAAGAGGCAACCATTATAGGTACCACAACCGATGGTGCTATTATGTCCGGCAATGTTGTCTTGGATCACTCCAGCGTGCTCAGTTTCACACAATTTGAAAAGACCAATTTGTATACAGCATTCATACATCACAAAGACAAAGACTCTTTTCATACCGGTACTGCGCTTGCGCATCAACTTGCACCGTACCATCCCAATGCTCTTATCTGTTTCGGTGATGGTCTGCATACCAATGGCGAACGACTGCTCAACGGCCTTGATGCTCTTTTAAATAATACCGTTATTGCCGGCGGTCTGGCAGGGGATAATGGCCATCTAAGCCAGACCTTTGTCTTTGATAACAATCACATTACGGACAACGGGATCGTTGCCGTTGGGCTTAGTAATCCACAGCTGCACACAGTTTCACATTTTAATTTTGACTGGATGCCGATCGGCTTGGACAAAAAGGTGACAAAAGCCGATCAAAACCGCGTCTATACTATCGACAATATGAGTGCTGTAGACTTTTATGCCAAATATCTTGGCAAGAAAATTGCTGACCAACTGCCGAAAATCGGTATTGAGTTCCCGCTGCTCATCTTGCGCGGAGACGAATATGTCGGTAGGGCCGTCTTGGAAAAACATGGTGATGGTTCCTTGGTCTTCGCAGGAAATATCAATGAAGGCGACAGCATCCGTTTCGGCATTGGTAATACAGAGATAATTCTTCAAAACAGTACCGCTTCAATAGCACAGCTTCAGCAGCAGGGTATTGAAAGTATTTTTATCTACTCTTGTATGGCGCGCAGACGCTTTTTGGGAGACCATATTGACAATGAGCTCCGTCCGCTACAGGCAAAAGCAACTACCGCCGGTTTTTTCACCTATGGCGAATTTTATCATACACGCCTGCTGAATGAGTCAATGACCTATCTTGCACTTTCAGAACGTACTGATAAAATAGCACTTGAACAAGATCTATCACAAGCAGCAACAGTCGAATCTGACCATGATCTCAATACATTTCAGGCACTCTCACACTTGGCCAATGCCATGAGCCATGAGCTTAATTCCCTCAATGGCTCTTTAGAGAGTAAAGTAGACGAACAGACACGAGAAATTTTCACACAGCTCTACTTTGACCCCTTGACGTCACTGCCAAACCGCAGCAAACTCATCTCTGTTCTCTCAAACCACCATAACAACTACCTGCTGCTGTTTAATGTTGATCGTTTTTCACAGATCAATAATTTTTACGGTTTTGATGCAGGAGACAAACTGCTTCAGTCCTTGGCCTTGTTGTTGACACAAAAGTTCTCTTCTGTCGGTACCATTTATAAACTTCCTTCAGATGAATTTACTTTGATTATTGAAGAGAGAGAGAGATTCAGATCAATGACTTCATTGAAAAACTGATACCAGAGTTCTCCCGCTTATCTTCTGCCTACCACGATCTTAAAATACCCTATACAATCACAGTGGGTGCTGCCATGATCAATGCACAAGGGAGAGGACTGCGTAATGCCAAGACTGCGTTAGAGCATGCAAAACTGCTTAGAGATCCCTTCGTTTTTTATAGTGACATTGAACAGAGCAATCAAAATATTGAAAAAAACCTTCTTATGGCATCTACCATTAGAGAAGCCTTCTCTCAAGAACGTCTATGCATGCATTATCAGCCGATTATCGATCTTAAGTCGATGAAAATTGTCTCCTACGAAAGCCTTGCACGTATCTGTCTTGATGACCGCATGCTGATGCCGGGTGAATTTCTTCCTGTTGTACACTATATGAAACTGCACAACAGTTTCACGAGGAAAGTGATCCGCCAAACTTTTGCTTTTTTTGAAAATTCGACAGAACAGTTTTCTATCAATCTTGGCATCGATGATATCTTAAACAAAAAAACCGTTGCCTTTATTCATGAGATGCTTAAGCGCTTCAATACCGGTTCTCGATTGACATTCGAAATTCTGGAAACGACACAGCTTCAAAATATTCCTGAAGTAATAGACTTCATCGATGCCATGAAAGAGCAAGGTGTTAAAATTGCCATTGACGATTTTGGAAGCGGATTTGCCAATTTTATAAACCTGACAAAAATTCATGCCGATACGCTGAAGATAGACGGCTCTTTGATAAAAGATATCGATACAGACCCTCATGCACGTGTCGTCGTCGAGACCATTGTCACATTTGCCAAAAAACTTGGGATGAAAACAGTTGCAGAGTACATACATTCAAAAGAGGTGTTAGAGGTCGTCAAGAAGACAGGAGTGGATCTGGCACAAGGGTTCTATCTTGCCAAACCCTCAGCTACCTTGTAAAAAGGCTGCAATACTTTCACACCCGGTTCGCATCTAATAGCGCCTCCCCCATACATAGAAACATTCTGAGATACAGATATGACAAACAGTATATAGGCAAAATCGCTGAAGCCGTTGCTGCAGGCTTCCGTCACAAAAGAGATCAAGAAGTCTAAAATACTAAAGGCGATATAAAAGCATATTGACGGAATGAAGAGCCGTCAGCTGGAACTTGTTCTCTCGGCCCGAATTAAAATACTTTATTATCTTCGGGGCATATATATAAAGCCCAAAGTTTATAAGCAGTATTGTGATGCTGCAGGCCACACCGATCAAATTGAGACCTCTGAACAAACCTGACGTTCTCAATTATAATATGCAAAATCCGGCCGATAAAGTCTCACTCCCAATGTCTCATAAACGATCGTATACTGCGTGATCTCTGAACTTTTCAATCTCTTTCAAGTGTTCATTTAAATTTTCAAAACGGTGATTTCCGCCCTCTTCCAAAGAGAGTGTTGCCCCTTCATATTTTTCCAAAGCTTTACTATAGTCTAACACTTCATCCCCTTTTTGCAGCAGTAACAGATAGCGTGAAGAGTCTTTAACAGTATCAAGCCTATATAACTTCAACTCTTCAAGATACGCCTCTTTCCACTCAAACGGTTCGCCGCTACACCAATAGGTATTCATACCGACATAGGGTTTCAAGGTTTCGAACGGTTCGGTAGAAGGGTTTATCAACACCGTTTTGATCTTATACTTTTCACAGAAGTAAGAGGCGTAGAATCCGCCCAGAGAAGAACCTACTAACAAGTCGATCTCTTTCTCGTTTAAGATCTTCTCAACAAAGGCAATCGCCTGAATAGGTGATATCGGCAGATCGGGTGCATAGACTTGCTTATCGCCAAAATACCTTTTTAATAGAGCGGTCTTGGTCGAGTTACCGCAAGATCCAAAACCGTGTAGATAGAGGATCATTTTATAGAGATGGTGATGTCAGGTTTAACTGCCAATTTCTGCTGCATTGCATACCCCATAAAAATAGTAAAAAAGTCTCCTAATGAGAGCCCAAGGGGATTGTCGATCTTAACATCAATACTTTGGCTGGTACCGGCAAGAATGGCATCGATTTTCTTCTCAAACTGTTGATTGACGTTGAGCATCTCATTAAAGGCCGGATCTTTTTTAGCCAACTCTTTGATCTTGATTCTTGTATTGGCCCTCATCATCTCACCAAACTCTTTTTGTGAGTGTACGGTGTCATCCAAAAGGTAAAAGCTGTTATTAATAGCGATACGTTCCTCTTTTGTTTTGACTTTTTGTATCTCTTCTTTATAGTTGATATACAGCAGGTTACGCAAAAACCCTTTAGGGTTGTTAATGTTGATCTCAATGCTGTTAATAACCACATAGCTTAGCACTGCCATAGGGTTGGTTTGCGACAGGGTCTCAAGTTTTTCAAAACCCCCTTTGATCGTATACCTGCTTTTAATACCAAACTTGAACTCACCCGTAGTCAGTGTGCCACTGTCCTCCATAATGATATTGCCACTCTTTTTTTCAACATTGAGTGTATACCTTCCGTCAGACGGTCTGTCCAGATACTTTTTAAAATAGAGAAAGAGCTCACTTTTTTCACCCAGTTCTTGCGCCATCTTAGGCTTGTCAAACAGCAAGTTGTGACCATCAACTCTTATGTCATTCAGCTCAATTGCAAACTGACGTTTTTCACCCTCATTCAGCGTACTGTCTCTATGTTTAAACTCGATGAAACTCTCTACATCTTTGACCTTAAACACCGCAGTTGACAAGGTACTCAGTACACCTGTTTCTGTGTCAGTAGTGATCACAACAAGATCATCAACACGGCAATCACCCTTTTGACAACCCACATTGGAAATAGAGCTGATATTGCCATCTTTGACCATCTCATTTATAAGAGTAATAAACTCTTTTTCATACACCTCTTGTGCATTTAGAAACGTAAAAGAGCAAAGGAGTGTCACCAACAATACTATTTTGGTTTTCAACATGGTATACCTTTTAAATACCTATCTCAATGATCTCATCAGCACACCAGTGAGCAAGGTCGAGTTCATGGGTGATAAGCAGCATTGCTGTTTTATCCAGATGTTTCAAAAGCAGCTTCATAACATCAAGCTGAATAACATTGTCCAGAGCAGATGTCGGCTCATCAAGCAGAAGCAGTTCCGGCTTCATTAGCAGTGCTCTCACAATTGAACAGCGTTGCAGTTGTCCACCTGAGAGTTCATGCGGTTGTTTGTCTAAAAGAGCACGTTCCAGATCCATCTCATTCAGATAGAGTTCCAAGCCATCTAGAGACGCGACATCTTTGATTTGATTGATAATGCTATAAGCGGGGTGAAAAGAGGTGTAGGGGTCTTGAAAGACCTGAGAAACGCGGCTAGACTTTAAGTCACCACTAAAGGGTTTTAGGTTTCCTAAGATAATCTCAAACAGTGTTGTCTTACCGGAACCGCTTGCACCGACAACTGCTTTGATCTCACCGCGTTTAAGCGTTAATGAAAAATCATCATAGAGCAGCTTGTCCGGTGTATAGCCAAAACTAAGATGCTCTATCTCTAAGATGGGATTCAACGAATCTGACCGTTACCGTATATCTTGAATTTATAGGTGGTTAGCCCTTCGATCCCCATTGGTCCGCGTGCATGAAGTTTGTTGGTCGAGATGCCCACTTCTGCTCCAAAACCAAAGGCGCCGCCATCGGTGAAACGTGTTGATGCGTTGAGATAAACTGCTGCTGCATCGATAGCATTCAAAAACTGCTCTGCCGAGGTGTAGTTCTCAGTCACTATCGCCTCTGAGTGACCTGAACCAAAACGGACGATGTGATCGATAGCGCCATTAACACCATCAACGACTTTGATGTTCAAGATATTAGCCAAGTACTCAGTATCATAGTCTTCATCGGTTGCGTGCGCCACGTTGATTATAGCTTGAGTATTGTCACACCCTTTAAGCTCTGTCATGGTCTCATCAAAGGCCATCTTTAACTTAGGTAGTGTCTCTTTTGCAATAGCGCTGTCAACCAAAAGCGTCTCCATCGCATTACAGACACCCGGACGGTCTACTTTTGCATTAACCGCAATAGTGATCGCTTTACCAATATCTGCATCTTTGTCGATGTAGGTATGGCACTGCCCTTTGTCATGTTTTACAACAGGAACCGTAGCATTTTCACTGACATAACGGATAAGCCCCGCCCCGCCGCGAGGTACGATCAGGTCAACATACTTGTCCATCTTGATCAGTTTTGCCACACCCTCACGCGACGCATCCGGCAAGAGAGAGATCATGGCTTCCGGTAGGTCATTTTTACGCAGTGTTGCACGCAGAACATCAGCGATGACAACATTAGAGTGCTCCGCCTCCTTACCGCCTTTTAAGACACAGACATTCGCTGACTTGAAACAGAGTGCCGCCGTGTCAGAAGTAACATTTGGACGTGACTCATAGATGATCCCGATGACACCGATAGGAATGCTCACCTTCTCGATCTTTAGACCATCGTCAGTCACCCAACCGTCAAGCACACGCCCTATCGGCTCTTTAAGTGCAGCGATCTCTTCGATTGCAACCGCCATTGCATCGATACGTTTCTCGTCCAGATAGAGACGATCTTTCAGTGACTCCGCCAGATCATTCTCATCTGCAGCACGCATATCTTTAGCATTCTCTTCCATAATATTCATCGTATTAGCACGCAAAGCTTCCGCCATCGCACGCAAAATACGGTTTTTGTCATGCCCGCTCAAAGTCGCCAAAACACGAGAACTCTCTTTTGCTTCTTGTAAAAATTTTTCCATAATTGTTCCAATTTATAGGTATAAAAATACCTATTGTTTATATGTGGTAATTATAACAGAGAGATGGTGAATAGGGAAAAGTGTTAAGTTAAATGTTAAGAAGGATGATGAAATTATCTGAAAGAAATTTGAACTGACTCAAAGTATCAATTCTTGGATTCCTGCCTTCGCAGGAATGACGAAGGTAGAAACTCAATAAAGCTGTAGATTTAGTGTAGATTGTGCCAAACTCAGACCGAAGGCGCACTAGTGTGCGTTGAGAGTCTGTGTTTGGTGCAAGATGCGCTGAAGATACAGCTTTATTTTGCGTATTTTTGGATTATTTTTACGATTCTTCCGTAGTCCTCTTCGTCTGCAACCTCAGAAGCCGTCATCTCTTCATCATTCACAAACTTATTACTTGCACCGGCTTTGACAAGTGCCCAGACAGCATCTTCATTATCTAACTGCGCAGCAAGGTGCAGTGGCGTCGATTTATGTTCATTCAGGGCATCGATCTTGGCACCATGTTCTAACATCAGACGAATCGCACTTGCACTGCCGCCTTCAGCCGCTTTATGCAAAGGGGTGTCACCTTTTTTATCACTCATGTTGATTATAGCCTCATTTTGCAACAGACTCATGATCATCTTGTTTTTACCCAAATATGCTGCAATAAAAATGACGGTCTGTCCATTATTCATCTCAACATTAGTCTTGGCACCTTTTCTAATAAGAAGTTCTACCATATCAAGGTGTTCATTGTAAACAGCAAGTACCAGAGGCGTCTGGCCGTGTTTATTAACAAGATTAATATCTATACCATCTGTAAGCTCGAGTTGCATGGCTTTTATATTGCCTTCTGTTGCCGCTTTATGAATCGGTGCAGAAAAAAGAGTGGAAAGTGAAATAAGAGATAAAAGTAAAATTCTAAACATGTTCTATGCCAGCCTGATATTATAATTTATTATGAGATTGTACCATTTTTTACTGAATGTTGTAGGGAATGTTAGAAGAATTTTTTATGTAGGGAAAAACAGCACAAGGCTGTTTTTTCAGTTAGTCGATCTCAGCGTCGATGACGTCATCATCAGCTTTTTTAGCGCCTTGATTTGCCGCTTCGCCGCCTTGCTCTTTTTGGTACATACGCTCTGCCATTTTGTGGCTAGCTTCTGTAAGTGTTTTAACTTTCTCTTCAATGATCTCTTTAGTAGCAGACTCATCTTTAAGTGTCTCTTTCAAGTCAGCGATCGCTGCTTCGATAGATGCTTTCTCTTCTGCATCAATATCTTCACCAGCTTCACCAAGTGTCTTTTCAGTTTGAGCAACAAGTGCATCTGCCTGGTTACGTAGGTCAACTAGCTCTTTACGTTTTCCATCTTCTGCTTTGTGGTTTTCAGCATCTTGAACCATCTTGTTGATCTCTTCTTCACTTAGTCCAGATGAACCAGAGATAGTGATAGACTGAGACTTGCCAGTACCTTTATCAGTAGAGCTAACGGTCAAGATACCATTTGCATCGATGTCAAATGTTACTTCGATCTGTGGCACACCACGTGGTGCAGCTGGGATGTTACCAAGCTCAAATAGTCCAAGAGACTTGTTGTCTTTAGCAAATTCACGCTCACCTTGACCTACAGAGATAGATACTGCAGGCTGGTTGTCTTCTGCCGTTGAGAAAACCTGAGATTTCTTAACAGGAATTGTCGTACCTTTTTCAATGATCTTAGTCATAACACCGCCAAGTGTCTCAATTCCAAGTGAAAGTGGCGTAACGTCAAGAAGAAGAACATCTTTAACATCACCGCGTAAAACACCACCCTGAATAGCAGCACCTGCAGCAACAACTTCATCCGGGTTAACACCACGGTTAAGATCTTTTCCACCGAAGTATTTACTTACCGCTTCTTGAGCAGCAGGAACACGAATCGAACCACCGACCATGATGATCTCTTGGATCTCATTGTTGTCCAGGTCAGAATCTTTCATCGCTACTTTGATGTGGTCGATCGTCTCTTCAATAAGTGTGTCGATCATACCTTCGAACTTAGCACGTGTCAATTTTACAACAAGGTGTTGTGGCCCTGCTTCTGTCATTGTGATAAACGGCAGATTGATCTCAGTCTCTGTTGCAGAAGAGAGCTCTTTTTTAGCGTTTTCAGCGGCATCTTTAAGACGTTGAAGTGCCATCTTGTCGTTTTTAAGCTCGATCCCGTGAGTGTTTTTGAACTCAGCATTTAGGTAATCAACGATCTTGTTGTCAAAGTCATCACCACCCAAAAATGCATTACCGTCTGTTGAAAGAACCTCGAATGTACCATCAGAGATCTCAAGTACAGTAACGTCGAATGTACCACCACCAAGATCGTAGACAAGTACGTTCTCTTCAGCTTTAGACTCTAGACCATACGCAAGTGCAGAAGCTGTCGGCTCATTGATAATACGAAGCACGTTAAGACCTGCGATAGTACCTGCATCTTTAGTCGCTTTACGCTGTGCGTCATTGAAGTATGCAGGAACCGTAATAACCGCGTCAGTTACCGTTGAACCGATGTAAGCCTCTGCATCTTCTTTAAGTTTAGTAAGGATCTTTGCAGAGATCTCTTGTGGTGTGTACACTTTACCTGCAACATCGACAGCAGCCATACCATCTTTGTTAACGATGTTGTATGTTACTTTGTCGTGCGCCTCTTTAGCAGTCTCTTCGTCCATCATAAGACCCATGATTCTCTTAATAGAAGAGATCGTCTTTTCAGGGTTGGTGATCGCCTGACGTTTCGCCGGGTCACCTACAAGAATCTCACCTTTATCAGTAAATGCTACTACTGATGGTGTTGTGTTTTTACCTTCGCTGTTAGGGATGATCTTCGCTTCACCACCCTCATAAACTGCGACACATGAATTTGTTGTTCCTAGATCGATTCCAATTACTTTTGACATTCTATTTCCTTAATTTTATTTCATAAAATGAAGGGAACCCCTTCATCTATTTTATTACGATGCCAGAAGTAATTCCGTCATCTACGCTAACGCTAAGTTCTCTTCAGCAGAGAGCTCACGCAACTTGTTGCTTTTGAGGTGAAGCCGTAACCCATTTACGATTTACGTTTCACCATTTACCGTGAATCTAGTTCGCGATAACGACCATTGCATCACGCAATGTTCGTTCTTTATATTTGTACCCTTTTTGAAAGGTACTGACGATCTGACCACTTTCATGATCCGGGCTGTCAACCTGCTGGACTGCATGATGAACATTAGGATCAAACGGTTCGTCTTCACTTACCGCTGTAACACCATGTTTCTCTAACACGTTTAAAAATTGTTTCATAGTCAGCTCGACCCCTTCACTCACTTTGTCAAGTAAGGTCTGTGGATCAGCCTCCATATCTTTGGCTTTAATTGCCCCATCAAGTGCATCTAATACAGGAATGATGTCTTTTGCAAATTTCTCATTTGCATAATCAAGCGCTTGATACTTCTCACGCTCAAGACGTTTCTTGATATTGTCAAAGTCGGCATGAACACGTGCATATTTATCTTGCAGCGCTTCGACCTCTTTTTTCAATCTCTCCAGTTCGTCTTCAACCTCTTCAACTTCAGATTCTTCGTGAGCTTCCAGCTGCTCTTCGAGTTCTTCTTCAATCGATTGTGTCTCTTCATTCTTTTTTTCTTCAGACATAATGTATTAGTGACTCCTTTCGTTAAATCCACAAAATTATAACACATGAGTCATTTACTGTCAAGTAATATCTTATAGTAATCGACTAACTATACTTTAGTCTGTACGACTCATATTTTACAGATCCCTATTTTTTGGGCTTTGTACAACTTACAAACTATTTTTATTGAAGTAAACAGACATTATTTAGGGTAAGTAACACAAAAATATTGCTCAGGGGCATCTGTTTGTTTACTTTTCCACTCTCTTTCATGCGATGTTCTAAAATTATAAAAGCACTTCACAACAGACATTTCTTAAATCATTTCTATATAAATTCTATTGAAGTGCAATTTCACCTCTCTTAGATACCATTAGCAGATGAACAATACTGAAATCATTTTTGACTATCACCAACGTACTAAGCACCATCCAAACCGTTATGCCGCTTCATTAGGTTATATGGACTGGGCAACACAGCCTGATCCATTTCGCAGTTACGAAGGTGCTCGCTTAGTAAAACTACCGCTGGCTTTCGAAAACCCGACAATGAGTTACAACGCCATTATGAGCGAAGCACATCTTCCCTCTGCACCACTGTCTCTCTACTCCATTGCACAACTCTTTCAATTTTCGCTCGGCATCGCCGCTTGGAAGTGTGTCGGCAACGACTGCTGGGCACTTCGATGTAACGCCTCAAGCGGCAATCTTCAACCCACTGAAGCCTCTATCATCATCCCACCGGTGAAAGGGGTCTCAGAAAAAAGTGTCATCGCCCACTACGATGTAAAAGAGCACGCCTTAGAGATCTTGGCTGAGTTTGACACTGACTATTGGAAAGAGCAGAAACAGCACGGTTACTTTGTTGCACTCAGCTCCATCACCTGGCGAGAGATGTGGAAGTATGGCGAACGCTGTTTTCGCTATGTCAACCTGGACCTCGGTCATGCCATGAAAGCGGTTAAAGTAAGTGCAAGGACTTTGGGACTCCAAACCTCTAAAGTTGATACATTGCCGCTTGAGTATCTTGATAGGTTGATCGGACTTGACCAAAAAGATCGCTATGAGGTTAGTGAACCGGAGATTGGGCAGACTCTCTTACATATCAGTGAGTCCGTGCAAAGCGAACATGACCTCTAACAACTGCTCAACGACATTCCAAAACAATTTCAAGGCAAAGCAAATCTCTTGAGCCAAGCTCACCACCCTTGGGAAGCCGTCGATCTTGCCATGAAAGCTTCTCAAGTCGATACTATGTCCCTGCCAAAACTATCGTATCTAACAGCTGATCAAGAGCGTATACCTAATGACAAAAGTATCAAAGAGGTGATCTTAAAACGCCGCAGTGCTCAAGCGATGGACTTTGCCCGTAGCCATATCTCTCTAGAACAGTTCACGCAGTTGTTACACTCTGTCACAGCCCCAGTCGATAGCTATAGAGAACGTGTTCATTTTGTTATATTTGTGCATGATGTAGAGACTTTAGAGTCAGGACTTTATTTCTATATTCGTAACAACGCACACAAAAGTGCTCTGAAACGCTTAACACGAAACGATTTTCTCTGGCAAGAGCAGAAGATAGAAAACCTCTATCTTTTGGAAAAAGGCGACTTCCGTTCTCAAGCCAAATTCATCTCCTGTTCCCAAGACATTGCAAGTGACAGTGCTTTCGCTTTAGGAATGATCACTGAATTCAATGAACCGATAAAGAGTTATGGTGCGCATGAGTATAAAGAGTTGTACTGGGAGTGCGGCGAGATCGGTCAACAGCTCTATCTTGAAGCGACAGCCCTTGGTCTCAATGCAACAGGCATTGGCTGCTACCTCGATGATGTGATGCACCGTATGTTAGGACTTGATAATGAGACCTTTCAGACAATGTACCACTTTACTGTAGGACGTGCTATTCTTGATACTCGAGTGAGTATGAGAGAGCCCTACCCAAATCGAACCTAAGCTTAAGGTCCCTCTTCTATTTCCGAAGGGTAGCAATAAGGCGTTTCTCATTTAGCAGTAACGCTAAAGCATCTTCAATGCTTTTACAAACAATATCACTGCTTAACAGCGTTTGCGTGCTGCACCCTTCATCACCGATCAAAGCAATCCCAAGCTGTGCCGCTTTCAGCATCGCTGCATCGTTGTTGCCATTACCGACCGCAACACAATGTTCACTACCAAGTTCTTCGATGTACGATGCTTTTTCAGCCGTATGGTCATCACTTTTTAAGACCCTGATCGTGACATCAAAACTGTCCAACTGCTCTTTAACACTGCCAAATGTGTCAGATGTAATGACATGCACTTCATAATGTAAGACCAGATCATTAAGCAGCATCTTTGCCTCTTCTTTGAGTTCACCGTCTTCGGCCAGTGTTCCATTGTAATCCAACACAACATGTCGTAATATAAGCGTTTTATAGTGCGGAACAGTAATAGTAAGCTCTTTCATCTGTTACACTCCCAAGTATTTTTATAAATCATACCATTATCGTATTAATACAGTCTCCTCTTAGCGAAACGGGACTACTATAACGTTAATTAAAATCATTAAAGAGAGACACGATGGAAGAGATAAAATTAACCCAATACAGTCACGGTGCCGGCTGTGGCTGCAAGATCTCCCCTAAACTGCTTAAACAGATCCTTGAGACCTCAAGAGAGACCATAGAACATCCTGAACTCTTGGTCGGGAACTCTACCAATGATGATGCTGCCGCTTTTGACCTTGGAAACGGGACCTCTGTTCTCAGTACCACCGACTTTTTTATGCCGATTGTGGACGATCCTTTTACCTTTGGACGTATCGCTGCGACCAATGCCATCAGTGATATCTACGCTATGGGCGGTAAGCCGCTGATGGCCATCTCTATCTTTGGCTGGCCGATCAACAAGCTTGATGCAGATGTCGCCCAAAAGGTCATCGATGGCGGCCGTGCAGTCTGCGAAGATGCGGGTATTCCTCTTGCCGGCGGTCACAGCATCGACTCACCGGAGCCTATCTTTGGTCTTGCGGTCACGGGTCTTGCTGAGAACAAGAACATCAAACGTAATGACACGGCTGAAGCCGACTGTGAGCTCTTTTTGACCAAGCCTCTTGGTATCGGTATCTTAACTACAGCGCAAAAACAGGGCAAGATCTCAGAAGGTGACATCCAGGTTGCCATTGATGCTATGTGTACCTTGAATAAGATCGGTGCTGAGATCTCTCAACTCGAAGGGGTAACGGCACTCACCGATGTAACCGGTTTTGGACTGCTTGGTCACCTTACTGAAATCTGTGACGGCAGCGGCATCAGCGCAACTGTTAGGTTCCAGGATGTTCCTCTCTTAAACAATGTCGAAAAGTACCTGGCAATGGAGTGTGTTCCGGGCGGAACCCGTCGTAACTTTGAGAGTTATGGTCATAAGATCGGACCAATGACAGCTCAGCAGCAAGACATCCTCTGCGATGCCCAGACCTCTGGCGGTCTGCTTTGTGCTGTTCGCAAAGAGAGTGTAGAAGAGTTTTTAAAGATCACCGAGTCTGTTGGACTTGAACTGAGCTCTATCGGTCAAACAACGAAGCGTGGTGAACACATCGTCAAGGTTGTCTAACGTGGCACTCCCTTTAACGGACAATTTTCGTGCTATCGTTTTAGACAGACGTCCTCTAATTGATGTTCGTGCACCTATTGAGTTTGAAAAAGGGGCATTTCCTACATCGACCAATCTTCCATTGATGAACGATGAAGAGCGTCATCTTATTGGAATACGCTATAAAGAAGCCGGTAATAACGAAGCTATAAAGCTGGGACATGAACTGATTCAAGGCGAAGTAAAAGCCAAGCGGGTTCAAGCATGGCAAGACTTTATGCAGCAATATCCCGATGCCTACCTCTACTGCTTTCGCGGTGGCCAGCGTTCTAAGATATCACAAGAGTGGCTAGCCGAAGCAGGTATCGACCTCCCTCGCCTAAAAGGCGGATACAAAGCCTTTCGTCACTTTCTCATGGAGGAGTCGGAACGTATCAGTGATGAGGCAGAGACAATCATCATCGGTGGTTCAACCGGTTCAGGCAAGACACTGCTTATCCATAAACTAAACAATGCTATTGACCTAGAAGATCTAGCAAACCACAGAGGCTCATCGTTTGGGCGTTTCACGACACCCCAACCCACTCAGATAGACTTCGAAGATAAACTTGCTTATGAACTTATTCGTCATGAAAGCGAAGGTCACAATAGACTTGTCATCGAACACGAAAGCCACAATATCGGCAGGGTCTTTATCCCAAAACCTGTCTTTAACAACCTCCAACAAGCGAGCCTAGTCATCTTGGAAGCGCCCATCGAAACCCGCGTACAGATCACATTTGATGAGTACGTCACATCAGCATTAGTCGAATATAACAGATATTACGATGACGAAGGCGATGAGAAGTGGTTTGAAGAAATGCATGGAAACCTGAGCCGTATTCAAAGACGTCTTGGCAGTGAACGTTACCTCCACCTGAAAACTGTTTTGGACAATGCCTTTAAGATCCAGCAGATAAGCGGCAAGACGGAAGCCCACAAAGAGTGGGTACAGATACTCCTTGAAGAGTACTACGACCCTATGTATAACTACCAAATAGAGAAGAGTCCTATCCCCATCATCTTTCGAGGAAGCGAAGAGGAGATACTCGCCTTTTTACAAGTCTAATAGATCACTTCTTCTCAGCATCCGCTAAAGTCAGGCAGAAAACGACCTCTTTACCCTCCTGTTCCAATGCTTCTACAGCCTGTGTCAGTGTCATCCCGGTTGTGACGATGTCGTCTACCAAAATGACGTATTTCTCTTTGAACGGTTGTACTTCAAACTTGCGCGGGTGCAAAAGACGGTATTGAAAACTTTTACCGGAGTAGGTCTCTTTGCTCTTTGCACTGATCTTATTAAAACGGGGACGGATATGCTTGGATCTCAGTGTCTTGTTTAAAATAGCCGTATGGGAGTAACCGTGTTTGACATGTTCGTCAACACCGAGGGAAGCGACATCCTCTTCAAAGCTGAAGTTCTCCGCAAAACGGCCAAAAGCGATCTTGGCTAACAGCGAATAGATATAAAAACCGAGGTCGGTGTGTTTGGTGTGAAGCAGTTTTTCAATGTCTCTGTATTTGTAAAAAGAGTAGACGTCGATGTTGCCGCGGATCTTGCGTTTGTAAAATGAAGGTTCGAGATTCTCTTTTTGGCAATCTTTACAGATGTGTTGAAGAGACCATGACGAGCACAATAGACATTTCATCTTTTTTTCAGTTGTTGATATTTTATTTTATCCAAACAACCACCCACATAGATTCACTTTTTTACACTATTTTAGCAGAAAAACGAAACATCTCTTACTAAAAATTAAAAACTTTCAGATTTGGTGTAAGTTGTGCTGAAGTGATCCCGAAGGCGTACATCGGTACGTCGAGAGGTGAACTGAAGTGCAAATTGCACCGAAGCTGGAAGTTTTAGTTAGTCCATTTTGAGGACGGACATGAACGCCTCTTGCGGCAGGTTGACCTTACCGATAGACTTCATTCGTTTTTTACCGGCTTTCTGTTTCTCTAGGAGTTTACGTTTACGGGTAATGTCACCACCGTAACATTTAGCCGTAACATTTTTACCCATAGACTTAACGGTCTCACGAGCGATGATACGACTTCCTAAAGAGGCTTGGATCGCGACTTCAAAAAGCTGACGCGGTACGATCTCTTTCATGTTTTTAACCAGGGCACGACCGCGAGAGTCTGCCGATGTTCTAGGTACTATGACTGAGAGTGCATCAACAACATCGCCTGCCACTTTAACATCAAGCTTGACCAAATCACCCTGACGGAAGCCAATTGGGTCATAGTCAAAAGAGGCGTAACCTTTAGAGATAGACTTCAAGGTATCATAAAAACCGACCACGATCTCATTCATTGGAACTGAGTACTCTAACAGAACACGCTCTTCATTAAGATAGTCCATCTTCTCTTGAACACCGCGTTTAGATACAAGTAGGTTCATCACATTACCAAGGTACTCTGTAGGTGTGATAACTGTTGCTCTGACATACGGCTCTTCAATATGATCAATATGGTTTACTTCCGGTAGCTCAGAAGGGTTTTGGACCTCTATCATGTCACCGTTGTTCATATGAACATGGTAGACAACCGAAGGTGCTGTTGCGATAAGGTCAAGGTTAAACTCACGCTCTAGTCGCTCTTTGATGACCTCCATGTGCAGCATACCCAGGAAACCGACACGGAAACCAAAACCAAGTGCAACAGATGTCTCCGGTTCATAAGAGAGAGAAGAGTCGTGTAGTTTCAGTTTTTACAGTGCATCACCAAACTCTT
>JAUWLG010000015.1 GCA_030613795.1 Helicobacteraceae bacterium | reverse complement strand
GATAAGTTGTTCAAGATTATGACCATCAACAGGACCGATATACTCAATCCCCAGCTCTTCAAACAAGATACCCGGAGTAATAAGTTTAAATGACTCTTCAAAACGTTTTGCAAGGTAGTGCGCGCCCTCACCAAAGTTGTCCACAAAGGCTTCAGTCCTCTTTCTAAACTTCTGGTAAAAAGGGCTTGCCATTGATGATGTCAAAATACGTGAAAGTGCACCGATAGGTTTGGCGATACTCATCTCATTATCATTTAAGATGATCACCATCGGGTATTTACGGTCACCCAGTTCGTTCATCGCCTCAAAGGCCATCCCGGCAGTAATAGAGCCGTCACCGATCATTGCGACAGGGATACGGCTCTCTTGCTCGCCTTTAAGTGCGATTGCCTTGGCTGCACCGACACCTAAAGAGATAGAAGTTGAGCTGTGCCCAGCAACAAAGAAGTCATCTTCTGATTCTGAAGGCTTTGTATAACCACAGATCCCACCAAATTGGCGGAGTGTACTAAACTCATCCCAACGGTCCGTGATCAGTTTATGGGCATAGGCCTGGTGCGAGACATCAAAAATAAAAGGATCTTTTTTGGAGTCAAAGACTTTGTGCATCGCAACGATCAGTTCGGTAGCACCCAGTGTTGAACTCAGATGACCGCCATTGACACTGACAACCTCTAAGATACGTTCACGAATATCACCACAAAGTTTCTGCAGTTCATCTAGTGAATATGATGATATGTCCATGCTTACCCCATTACCTTATTTATAGCGCGAATTCTACCATTTTCTCTTAGTTGTTCTGCTAAGAGATAAAGATTTTTTATAGCATTATGACTTTTTGTCTGCTCAATTCGAGATACAGATGCCAATACATTTTTAAATTCTTTAGATGCTTTTGACGACATACTAGCAAAGAACTTCTCTTGCAACTCTTGTGTCGCACCCTTGAGTGCAAACATAAGTTCTTTTTTATCTACATGGTGCAAGATCTCTCTGATCTGGGCACTGCCTAAGTGTCGTAAAGTCGAACACTCTTTTTGAAGTGGCGAAAGCTCTTTTTGCAAGGCTTCATCCAAGATCATCAGCGCCTCGTTTGAAACGTCTTCACTGTTCTCAATACTATTAATAACCTCATCTCTTTGAGTGTTTTCCAACTGTTCTAAGACAGTCTCAGCTTTTTTCGAATCAATCATCAATAGTATAACAGCTGTAATTTGAGGGTGTTGTTCGTTCAGGTATTGTGCTATCTTCTCGGTTTGCGACGCCTCGACTAAGGCATAACCCCTCATCGCTTTGTTAGAGCCTAAACGCAATCTGTATCTGGCGGCATCGAGAAGATCTCTAACGTCTCCATGATTCTCTATCTGTTCCTCTTGAACAAATAGACGTTTCTCTTTTTGACCTAATAGACTACCAATGTTTAAAACATCTGCCTCTGGAGTGTAACTGTTCATCTCTATCAATGGCTCTTCGTCAAAAAAGTGGTAACTAATCAATGTAATTGACCCTATGACCAACACAAGTAGAAGATAGATGGTGTAGATCGTAATATCTACAAAGGTATCTGACAGGGCTGGCGCTTGAGAAAGTAGAGATGTAAAATAGAGAAGCAGTGCCAAGGCACCAAAAAGCAGTGCCAATAACATTTTAGAATGCTGCAACAGAGTACTTTTCAGATGCTGTGACAACACTTCTATATTCACTGGCATAAGTTCATTAATTAGAGCAGAGAATCAGCCAGCTCAAAAAAGCGATCGTTTTGTGCAGGGGTACCGATGGTCACGCGAATAGCATTTAGACCATAACTTTTCAGATCACGCACGATCATACCGCGTTCTAACAGCTCTTTCGCCAGTTTAGAAGCACTTCTGTTCTCACCAAAGACCAAGGTGACAAAGTTAGTGAAACTCTCGATCATTTCGATGTTATGCTTTACAGCAAACTCTTTGTATCGATCCATCTCGGCAAAACTTTTAGCGATACAATCTTGTACAAACGCTTCATCGTCAAGTGCCACCGTCGCTGCCTCAAGTGTGAGTGTTGTGATGTTGAATGGCGGACGCAGTTTATAAAAAGCCTTGATGATGTCGGCACGGGCGATACCGTAACCGACACGCATACCGCCCAGTCCATAAGCCTTAGAGAATGTCCCAAGGTAAAGCACATTATCGTAAGCGTCTACCAGCTCCTTTGGCGTCACAGATTTGCTCTCATCTTTGTAACGAGTGTACTCCATATAAGCCCCATCGACAAGCACCAAAGTCTCGCTGTCGATCTTGTCTAAAAAGGCTTTGAGCTCATTCGCATCGATGGCATCACCTGTCGGATTGTTCGGCGTACAGATAAAGATGATCTCCGGTTTATGCTCAAGATAAAGCGCATAAAACTCTTCTAAGTCATGTTCTCTTGATGTCGTACGAACGATCTCTGCTCCCACCTGTTTTGCATAGATCTCATACATCGCAAAGGTGATAGAGTTCATCAAGACTTTAGAGCCTTTTGAAACTTTTGCATGGATAGCAAGTTCAATCACCTGATCACTTCCGGCTCCGACAATAATCTCATTTTCATTAACATCAAACTTCTGTGAGAGGGCTGTTTTTAGGTGCATCATCGAATCATCCGGGTAGAGGGCCATGTTGCCTATGACCATAGTCACAGCCGCTTGCACTTTCGGTGAACAGCCGTAAGGGTTTTCATTACTTGCCAGCTTGACAACATCTTTACTCTTAATACCAAAATCACGTACGACAAGTTCTATCGGTTTCCCCGCTTCATAACTGACAATATCATCTAAAACTTCATTAAACTTCATAACTCCCCTTTTGCATAACTGCCAAGGCAGGTGATCTCTTCACTGTGTGCTTGCATGACTTCTTGAATATTTGTATCATCAATATGCCCATAAATATCCATAAAGAACCAGTAGGCAAAACCGCTCTCATCATGGGCCGGACGAGACTCGATCTTACTCATATTAATATGTGCCTGTTCAAAATCACTTAAGAAATTGACTAGCGCACCCGCTTTTTCTGCATCTTTTAGACGGACAAAAAGTGATGTCTTATCTTCACCACTTTGAGCGTTTTTAAAATCGCTTAAGATGAAAAATCGCGTGGTATTGTCATGTACATCTTCGATATTCTCAAACATCGTTGGTACCCCGTAGAGCTTCGCAGCGATATGGCTGCAGATGGCTGCCGCTTCAGGGTCTTCTGCTGCTAAGATCGCCGCTTTGGCTGTTGACTCGACCGGAATTTGCTCGATATGCAGCAGTTCATGCTCTTGCAAAAACTCGCGGCACTGACCGAAGCCCTTGTCTTTTGAGTAGATCTTCTTGATATTTTTAAAGTGTTCCGCCTTTGTTGCAAACGACATGTGGATCGGCATGTAGAGTTCTGCCACGATCTTGATAGAACTTTTTGCCAAGAGGTCCAGAGTCTCACCGACAACACCGTCACGTGAGTTCTCTATCGGGACCACACCAAATTTTGCACGACCCGCTTCGACTGTTTTAAACACAGAGTGGATAGAACCAACTGAAAGGTAGTCACTCATTGCACCAAAACGTGACTCAGCCGCCTGGTGGGTAAAGCTTCCCTCCGGACCAAGATAGGCGATACGTTCCGGTAACTCAAGATTGCGTGACACCGCAAAGATCTCAAGATAGAGCGCTTCAATGGCCGCTTGATTGAGCAGACCGCCATCTGCTTTTGACTTTGCACTAAGACGTTCGATGATCGCTTTTTCACGTTCAGGACGATAGATCGCACCGCCGCTCTCATGTTTGATCTCACCTACACGTTCAACAACACGCATACGCTCGTTCAGAAGGTCAAGCATCTCTTCGTCTAGTCGGTCGATCTCTCTACGACAATCGTCTAATGTTTTCATATCTTCTCTCCCACTTCTTTCATATCTGCGCAGATCAACTCTGGTCGCTGTGATGGCTTTAACATTGGAATAATCTCGCTTGCGCTTTTATACTTTCCACTCAGTACAAAGACACTTTGCATGCCTAACGCTTTCGCACCAACAAGATCACCTTTGACATCATCACTAATAATAGTGATTTTATCAAAACTTGCCTCTTTTTCTTGCATCTGCAGCTTCTCCAAGGCACTTTCATAAAAAAGTTGACTCGGTTTACCTACCACTTCATAGGGAGCTGATGTTGCAAAGCTGAGCATTTTCAAGATCGCACCGACTCCCGGGTAGCGTTTTTCATCTTTGGCATAGAGTGTCGTCTCATGCATCCCCACTAATGATGCCCCTTGCAAGATGTACTCTATCATCTGCGCATATTCATCACTCTCAAAGTGCTGTTTGATTCCAATTAACACCACTTTAGGGGTTTCAAAGTCCAATTTATAACCTAAAGCTGCCAACTGTTCTAAAAAAGCATCTGAACCGTAAGCCGCAACCGGCGTCCCAACCACTACCTGTTTTGTCAACAGCATAAGAGGGTCAAGATAGTGGGCCTCATCTATCTCAAACCCCAGTTCATTTAAATAGGCTCTAAATGTTTCAGAACTTTGTTTTGTGTTGTTGGTGATAAGGAGATAGGGAGTTTTCTTTTGGTTGAGACGGGCTATAAATTCTATAGCCCCGCGAATAGGTTGACGATCTCTGTCGTCGATCAATGTCCCTTGAACATCAATAAAGAGACCTCTATACATCTTAATCGAGGAACTCTTTTTCAAGAGCGATCAAGTCGTCAAACGTCTCTCTACGGCGAATAAGACGGTCTTCTCCGCCTTCTACAGCCACCTCAGCCGAACGGCCTCTGGTGTTGTAGTTACTACCCATACCAAAGCCGTAAGCACCGGCACTATGAACAACCAAAAGGTCATCATGTTCAAGTGCCGGCAGTTCATAATCTTTGGCTAAAAAGTCACCGCTTTCACAGACTGGTCCAACGATGTCAGCCTTGCTTTTCTCACCCTCTTTATCTACCGCTTCGACAAAATGGTATGCGTTATAAAGGCTTGGACGGAGCAGATCGTTCATCGCCCCGTCAACAATGACAAAACGTTTGTCATCATTTTTCTTCTCATACATCACCTTTGTCAAGAAATACCCTGCATTTGCGCTTAGGTAACGTCCCGGTTCACCCACAACAGTCACGTCAAGTCCCGTCAACGTACCTAAGATAGCTTGAGCATAATCATACGGCTCGATCGTTGTCTCGTCATCATACTTAATACCCAGTCCGCCGCCAACATCAAAAAACTTCAAGTTAATGTCAAGTGCCTGCAGTGAACGTACCATATCGGCAACGATCTCGCTTGCCTCACGGATAGGGTCAAGCTCAGTCAGCTGTGAGCCGATGTGTGAGTGAATACCTACAGGGTCGAGGTTCTCTGAATTTTTAGCACGAATATACATACGTTTTGCCGTATTGATATCCACACCGAATTTGTTGGCATGAAGACCTGTCGAGATGTAAGGGTGTGTCTTAGGATCAATGTTTGGGTTGACACGGATACTGATACGAGCTGTCGCACCCATCTCTTTAGCGATCATCTCTACACGCTCTAACTCACCGTCACTCTCAAGGTTGATGTAGAGGATGTCACTCTCGATCGCTTCACGGATCTCATCATCACCCTTGCCCACACCTGAGAAGATGATCTTATATTTTGGTATGCCTGCTAAAAAAGCACGGCGGACTTCACCGATGGAGACACAGTCAGCCCCCGCACCTAGCTTGGCGAAATGGCGAACAACACTTAGGTTAGAGTTTGCTTTTACGGCATATGCAAGCAGGGCTTTACGCCCTTTGAATGCACCTTTCAGTGATTCATACTGCTGTGTCATATGGTCAAGGTTATACACATAAAGAGGGGTTTGATATTTGTTTGCTAACTCTTTAAAGTTCATCGCTTCTGTTCCTTATCTAGGAGTCTATCCTAGAATTTATTTGCCGAATTTTAGCGAAAATGTGCTTATGGAGAACATTTGTTGTTTTGATGTCAAAATAAGAAAAAAATGTTTAAGAAATAGCTTTTGGCTTTGACGGTGTAGAGTGGCGAACCCACTGCCAAATAGCCACAAGAAAAAGAACGAACACAGGTATTACTATACCTACTTCACCCGGTATCGCTTTGTTCAATGCGAGCTCTGAGAGCATAAAAAGTACCGCCCAGGTCAAGAGTGTTGCCAAGATCGCCCCGAAACTAAACAAGGAGATGTTTAAAAACCGCTGTGATATCGGCACAAAGAAGAAAATAATAATGATCAGGCTTGGGACAAACAGCGGGTTCAAAAAAGTCTTGTATAGCGCGCTCTTGATGCGATCAATGTTCACATTTTGATCTGTCAATAAAAAGAGCGCATCCACTGCATCCATAATGGTATAGTTGGCCTTACCTTCATAAACCTGGTCCAAGATCTTGGGCTTAAAGCCTTTTAAGATCAACATAGTCTCTCGCTCTTCGATCTCAATACCTTTTCCGTCAAAAGAGATCTGGTCAGGTTTTCGCATGACGTGTGCTTTTGGAACATGCCAGTAGTCATCTTTATAGTAGGCACTTTTGGCCACGACCAACTCTTTCAAGTTACTCTCATCGATCTCAAAGACCCGTACATCTGTTGCCCGTTGTTGAAGCGGGAAAAGTTTTCCAAAAAAAATGTATTTGTTTTCATAGGTAAAAAAGAGGTTCGATGTCGGTCTCAGATAACTCGAGCTTTTTTCAATGTTGGTCGCGAACTCGTTAGCTCTTGCGAATGCTGCTGAGGCATGAAAAGCAACATAGATCGAAATGACCATTATAGAGACCATAACAAAGGGCTTTAAAACATCATTTTTTGAGTAGCCTATGGAGTAAAAAGCCACAAGCGCGTTAGATCGGATCAACAGCACTTTCGTGGCGATCATACCAAAGACCAGTGAAAGCGGCAGCAGCATGTCAATGGCATAAAAGGTTTTATAGACAACGTAGATCATAACAAGGTTGGCAGAGTTAGGCAGGTTGGCACCATTTTCCATATAGTCAAAACCGACCATAAAAGCACTCAATGCTGCCAAGATAACAGTAAAATATTTGATGTAATGAAAAGCGATATACCGAAAAGCTAACACAGTAAGGTTCCCTTTACAAAAGTGATACTAGATTTTATCTTAATACAGATGGGTTCGAACTTATGCGATGGGCGCATTAGCCTTATTCGGTACTTTTTTTATCGAATATTTGGAGGCAACATCTTCCCATGAAGGGGTACGCCACAACGCTTCTATGGCATCAGCTGTCTGTGCTATTTGTGCTTTTAGCAGCTCTTGCTGACTATCATCATACTTGCCGAGAACAAAGCTGGTAATCTCACCTTTATGTTCAGGACGGCCAATGCCCATACGAACACGTACATACTCTTTACCGATCAGACTGTCTGTGGACTTCAGACCGTTATGTCCTCCATGACCGCCGCCAATCTTAAAACGAAGCGCACCAAAAGGGAGATCAAGGTCATCATGGATAACTATAACATCATCAATTTTATAAAACTTCTTTACACTGGCAATAGAGTGGCCGGAAAGGTTCATAAAAGTGGTGGGTTTAAGTAGAAAATGTTCTTTGACTTTGAAAAGTTCGCCTTCAAATGCAGCTTTGGAGATGGTGTCGTGGGAGTGTCGAGAAAGAAGTTCATCGATGACCATAAACCCGACATTGTGTCGAGTCTCGGCATAGGCCGAACCGGGGTTACCAAGTCCGACGATTAGCAAATTACTTCGCTTTAATGATACTTAGTATACCAACACGATCAGCGTCTACGAAAGTTACATTTTCGATAGCAGCAAGATCACGAACAAGTACAGAGTCACCAAGGTCTAGTGGCTCTACGTTTACAACGATAGAAGCTGGAAGTGCTTCCGGCGCAGCTTTAACAGCAAGACGCTGCTTAGCAACATACAACATACCCTTGTTTTTAAGACCAAGTGGTGAACCAACAGTCTCAACCGGTACATAGTACTTAGTCACAACACCCGGTTGTGCAACCATAAGGTCAACATGAAGAAGGTTTCCTGTTACTGCCTGAGACTCATAGCCCTGTACAACAACATTCAACTCTTTGCCATCCAATTTGATTGGGAATGCCAAAGTCTCTTTATTGCGAACTGTACGGATATATTCATTCATTTTGAATGCAGCATTGATATTCTCAAGACCTTTTCCGTAAATATTCGCAATTAGATAACCATCACGGCGTAGTGCTTTTGTACCACGTTTACCGATACTCTCTCTAATAATTCCTTCTAACATAGTTAGTTCCTTGTAATAAAATGAGCCGGATTATACTGAAATCATTCTAAAAGGATGCTTTAGGGAAATAGAAAATGATAGATGGCGAAGTCCATCTTAACCAGTTCTGAACTGTTAAAAAGTTTCAGATTTGGTGCTGGATGTACTGGACTTGAACCCGTAGGCGCACTAGTGTGCGTTTAGAGGTGAACTCCAGTGCAAGATGCGCCGAAGCTGGAACTTTTTTAGTCTTGTTTGATTTGGAAGATCTCATCTTCCGCGAACTCTGCTTCAGCTTCCCCACTCTTAGGCGAAGCACCGACCTTCCCTCCCATACCTTGCATCTTGAGTTTAAGGTCTGACGGTGACGTAGCATAGTTAAATGCCTCTTCTGTCGAAATGACTTTACTGTTCCAAAGATCTAAAATATGTTGATCAAAGCTTTGTGAGCCATAGATCTCACGCCCCTCTTCAATAGCATCTCGGATCTCCACATCACGACTCTCCAAAATAAGCTGTGCAATAAATGGTGTTTTAACCATGACTTCGAGTGCCGCTACACGTTTATGATCGATTGTCGGGATCAGACGCTGCGAAATAACCCCTTGAAGAACAGAAGCAATCGAGAGACGAATACGGGGCTGTTCTTCCGTAGGAAAGCTCGAAACAATACGGTTGATCGTCTCTTTGGCATCCAAGGTGTGCAGTGTTGAAAAGACCAGGTGACCAGAATCTGAGGCATGAAGTGCTGTCTCAATGGTCTCACGGTCACGCATCTCCCCAACCAGGATAATATCAGGATCTTCACGCAGTGCAGCACGCAACGCGTTTCCGAAACTATAGGTATCTTGCCCGACACTTCGCTGGTTCACAACACATTTTCTGTCTTTGTGTACAAACTCGATCGGATCTTCAACCGTAATAATATGTTTACGTTTATTCCAGTTGATCTCATTGATCATCGCGGCCAATGTCGTTGATTTACCAGAACCTGTCACCCCTGTGACCAAGATCATACCACGTTCGATCTGCGTGAACTTTTTAAGGATTTTGGGTAGTCCCAATTCCTCGAGAGAGAGGATCTTGACCGGGATCACACGAAAGACAGCCGAGACACCTTCCATCTGAAAAAAGATGTTGACACGAAAACGGGTGTTCTCATCATACGGGTAGACAAGGTCAAGCTCTTTTTTCTCTACAAACTCAGGGAAACGCGTACGCAGCAGCTCTTTTGCAAAGGTGAGCGCTTCTTCTTTCGAGAGGATCTCACCGGACATAGGTGTGATCTCGCCTTGAATACGAGCACGCACGACTGCATTTGCTTTAATATGAAGGTCAGAGCCTTTTGCATCGATCATACGTTTAAGGTAACCACGGATCTTCTCAAGGGTCTCAAATGTTAACGAACTAATATCTACTTCTAATGCACTTTTTGTTGCCATAACTACTCCAATTCACTTAATATTTCACGAAATGCCTCTTTAAAGGCATCTAAACCATCACTGATCTGCTTAGCGACGACTGCATCAAAATCGATACCGGCCTCTTTGATCTTTGCAAAGTGGGCATCGATAATAGCTGCATCAATAGGCAGCTTGATCACCTTGTCGCCCCCTTTGACAAAGGCATCAATGGTCTCTACCGGCGCGGTATTAACCGAGTGCGCTGCTAAAAGCTCATCAATATAATATGACGGGCGCAGATCATCACCTTTTACCCCGGTGGAAGCAAAAAGTGTACGACATCGCGGTACACCTTTTGCTTCAATAGCACTGTAGATAGCCGCTGCATTATAGTTCCCTGCCAGTGCCGGGGCAATCCCTTTTTCTGATAATTCTGCATCCATTGCACGGTCAATTCGACTAACAAAAACGCTGATCACGGTGTCAACACTGGTACCACTCTCTTTTTGCCCTGCGTCAAAGGCTTCGGCACTTGAGAGCGCCTGCTCTTTTGAAAAGACCAAAGTTGCATTAACGGCAATACCATCACCTACTAATGTCTTCATTGCCACATAACCAGCTTCAGTCGCCGGAACCTTGATCATTACATTTGGACTGCCTATCGTCTTATGCAGACGACGCCCTTCATCAATCGTTCCCTCTGCATCATCACAAAGCATCGGATCGACTTCGATACTGACATAGCCGTCCTCACCGGCATCATACAGAGGACGCAAGATATCAGCAGCTTTTTGGATATCAAAGATCGCTAACGCTTCGTATTTGGCTTTGGCATCTAAACCGTCTAGTTCCGCTAACTGTCGTTTGTATGCAGGTGATGTCAAAATCGCACTTTTAAAGATCGCAGGGTTGGACGTGGCCCCGTAAATGATCCCTTTTTCGATCAATGTCTTAAACTCATTGTCTAAATAATCGCGTTCAATAAAATCAGCCCAAAGAGCAAATCTCTCTTCTTTTAGGTACATCAAAATTCCTAAGTAAAAATATATTTAGAATTATTATAACTCAAAGATATTGCAAAGTCATTAAGTTTATCGACTATTTGGCATTAACGACTACATATCTCACTCTTATGGTTACAAATGTTCTTAGTAGGCCCTTGACAATAGTCACGTTTACAGGGTTTTTAGAGGTGTCATTTATTATATCGCTAGAGATAAAACAGCTATCCAACAAACTTCTCGAAAACAATAGCGGCATTGGTACCACCAAATCCAAAATTACAACTCAACACACGGTTAACTTCCATTTTTATAGCGCTATTTTTGACAAGGTTGATCTTTTCCATCTCCTCCTCACTCTCTTTATAGTTAATGATCGGAGGTAAGGTGTTTTCCTGCATCGCCAAGATGGAAACTACCGCTTCGATCGCTCCGGCAGCACCGAGCGTATGACCTATCTGGCCTTTAATGGAACTAACATAAGGCTGCATTGTGCCAAATACCGTAGCAATAGCTTTTGCCTCACGAATATCATTGTAAAATGTACTGGTACCATGGGCATTGATGTAGTCGATCTTAGGTGAACCTGCCATCTCAAAAGCATCGCGCATAGCACTAATAGCTCCACGTGATTCTGGCTGTGGAGTAGAGATGTGATAAGCATCGGCACTCTCACCAAAACCGACGATCTCGGCATAGATCTTGGCACCGCGTTTTTGAGCATGTTCAAGTGTCTCTAAGACAAGCGCACCAGCGCCTTCACCCATCACAAAACCACTGCGTTCTCTGTCAAAAGGACGTACCGCCTCTTTCGGGGTCTCATTGTGGTCTTTACAGAGGGCACTCATAGCACCAAAACCACCAAGGGCAAGTGGTGTGACACCTGCTTCAGCACCCACAACGATCATCCCCTCACCTTTAGAGAACTGCAGGGTTTTATACGCTTCAATAATCGCATGTGTTCCTGCAGCACAAGCTGTATTCTCACTCAGGTTCGGCCCTCTCAGGTCAAACTTCATCGAGACTTGACCCGCCAACATGTTGGGCATATAAGAGGGGATCAAAAAAGGTGAGATATGCGAAAGCTTGGAGCTATTTTTAATATCTGCCGCCTCTTCAACAGAGCCAATCCCTACAAGGCAGTTAGCACTCACCACACCGAACGCTGTTGTGTCAACATCGTCCAAAGAGGCATCTTCGTACGCTTCCATCGCAGCATGCAGACCCAGTTGGATAAAACGGTCAGCCTTCTTCTGCTCTCGTTTTTTCATGACCGTTGAAGGGTCAAAATCTTTCACCTCAGCTGCAATCTTACAGTCAAGCTCACTGCTGTCGCAAAGGGTGATCTTATCGATCCCACATTTACCATTGATAATTGCACTGAAAGAGTCTTTGTCATGCCCTAATGCATTGATCATACCAAGGCCAGTTACAACGATACGTTTCAAAAAAGCCCCCCTTTGACATCCTGGATCAGGCGATCGGCCCATGCATCAATGTCCGTCTCCGTCTGAGAGGTCAAGATAACAAAAGAGATGTCATATTTTGGATAGATACGCATAATAGTACGGTAACCCGGCCCAAGGCCCTGGTGTTGGTAAAAGAACTCACCCTTATCAGTGATGTGGTACCACCCTATTCCAAAGCGGACATCCTCTTGCGAAGAGAGAAAAGAGTCAACTTTCACGGTTGGTGTCTCTAAAAATATCTTCTTTGTCTCTGCATCCATAAGTTTGCAGTTGTTATAGGCAGAGAGAAAAAGCGCCATATCATGGATAGGGGCAACAAGTCCTCCTGCTGCCAACCACCCAATGTCAAACTGTTTTAACCACTGCGTTGTCCCATCCCAATGATCTTTGTTGGCACTGTCCATAAACATTCGCATCGCAATACCTACAATTGAGAACATCTTCATCGTACCATAGACCTGATCCTTGGCCATTGCCTCGGTGTATGTAAAACCGCTTCTCTCCATTTGCGCGGGTTCGACAACACGTTCCATCACCATCTCACCAAAATCCTCACCTGTCGCCTTCTCAATAATCCGGCTTAAGATGATGTACTCTGCACTTGAGTATTTTGCCTCAGAACCCGGCAAGTACGGCAACTCAATATACTCAAC
>JAUWLG010000118.1 GCA_030613795.1 Helicobacteraceae bacterium | reverse complement strand
GTTGGTTTGTCGCTAGGCGCTTTCGCCACATTATCTTTGGCAAAAAGCGTTGTATTGAAGGTGAGGCTTGCTGCTACAACAGCACTCAGCGCACCCAGGAACATAAATTTTTTGTTTTTCATTGATAACCATTCTTGCGAGTAATTTTAAAGGTGATATTATAGTTAAATGTTGGTAAATAAACAAGTCGGAAAACTGTGTTTATTTTGGGAAATTTGGGGTTGGTCTTAAGATCTGGATTATGTATTTTTGTCATCCCGGACTTGATGCGGGATATATACGTTCTTTTAGTCTTGACAACTTTTATTTAGACATAAACTTGATCTCATGCTCTCATACTTTTTTACACCGCAAAAAAAGTATGCAAAAAGAGCTCTCGAATCGGCTTCGAGCCCGATGGCTATCGGGTACCACAGCTCCAGTTGATATAACTCTAAAAACAGCTAACTCGCTATGCTCAAACAGACCTGTTTTCTTAACGAGTTATACCAACTTCCACTGCGCTCTGTAGTTGCTTCGAAAAAGAGCAAGCGGTAACGCATCTTTTTAAAGTAAAAACTACGTTTTAATCCCCGGTCAGTTTGATTGATTATTAAAATTCCATTGTGTCGTAAAAGTTATTTGAACCAGTAGTGGAACTTTAGATTGCAAGTGTCAACGGGAATGAAAACAAAGCGTCTCTTTCTTTTTCCTCAAGGTTTGCTTTCTGGCAAGGCAGAAAGAAAAAGTTGAACCCATGACTGTTAAAACTGCTTGCAAATACATTCTGCAAATAAATCAAGATTGTAAAATCTATAAAATAAAGCTTGGTATGCGATGAATGAGGATTTGTGGCAGATGATTTATGTGAAAGTTGAGTCAACTTTAGTCACACACTGTCAACTTAACTTGACAAAGAGACACTCAAGTTGCTATAATAGTTAATAAACAATTTAAAAGGAAGAACCTTTATGAATACTATTTTTGAAAAACTAACACACCAGATGACAGAGGCAGTGGAGTCAGCACTTTCACTGGCACTGCACAATAAAAACATGGAAGTGGAACCGGTACATTTTTTCTGGGCACTGCTTACCAATAGCAACTCGGTTTTAAACCAGGCATTTAACAAGATGAATGTGGACAAAACAGCCATAGAACTGGATGTCAAGTCTATTGCTGACAAACTTCCAAAATCGTCATCGGTCTCAAAAGAGAACATCCGTATCTCTCGTAACCTTGTTCAGGCACTTGAGCGCGGTGTTGGTGAGATGACTAAGATGGGGGACAGCTTTTTAGCGGTCGACACCTTTATCTTGGCAAACATGAAAGAAGAACTTTTTAAAAGTATATTGTCAAAATATGTCGACATGATGGAACTTTCAAAGACCTTCGAAGCGATGCGCGGTGGTCAAAAGATCGAGTCACAAACAGCAGATGAGAACCTTGAGAGTCTTGACAAGTACGGTATTGATCTGACAGCAGAAGCGGCAGAAGGAAAACTGGCACCGGTGATCGGACGTGACGAAGAGATCAGCCGTATGATGCAGATCTTGATCCGTAAGACGAAAAACAACCCCATTCTTTTAGGTGAACCGGGTGTTGGTAAGACAGCTTTAGCAGAAGGCCTTGCACAACGCATTTATAACAAAGAGGTGCCTCTGAGTCTTCAAAACAAGCGTCTTGTAACACTAGACATGTCCGCACTGATCGCAGGTGCAAAGTACCGTGGTGAGTTTGAAGACCGTCTGAAAGCGGTTATAGAGGAAGTTAAAAAAAGTGGTAATATCATTCTCTTTATTGATGAGATCCATACTATTATTGGTGCAGGAGCTGCTGAGGGCGGTATGGATGCAGCCAACATCTTGAAACCTGCGCTTGCTCGTGGTGAACTCCATACTATCGGTGCGACAACCCTTAAAGAGTATCGCAAGTTTTTTGAGAAAGATACAGCGCTTCAACGTCGTTTTCAGCCGGTCACAGTGGCGGAACCGACGATTAACCAGTCTTTACAGATTTTGCGTGGTATTAAAGAGCGTTTAGAGGCGCATCACAATGTTACGATCACTGACTCAGCACTGATTGCGGCGGCAAAACTCTCTGAGCGTTATATCGGTGATCGTTTTTTACCGGACAAGGCGATCGACCTTATCGATGAGGCGGCGGCAGAACTTAAGATGCAGATCGAGTCTGAGCCTAATGTTTTAGCGGCGGTCAAACGTGAGGTCCAAGAGCTGCATGTCGAGCGTGAAGCTTTGAAAATGGATGAAAATGCTTCGAACGAGAAACGTCTTGAAGAGATCGAAAAAGAGCTGGCGGATGCTGAAGAGAAAAAACGTTCTTTAGTGACAAAATTTGAGCAAGAAAAAGAGGTCTTTGATCGTATCGCTAAGATTAAAAATGAGATTGAAGCAAAACGCCGTGAAGCAGAGCTCGCTAAAAACAGCGGTGATTTTGAGAAGGCGGCAGCCATCGAGTATGGTGACATTCCTAAGTTAAATGATGAAGAGGTCGCGATACAAGGTAAATGGAAAGAGATGCAAGAAGAGGGTGTTCTTCTTAAAAACAACGTGGATGAAGAGTCTATTGCCGGTATCATCAGCCGTTGGACGGGTATTCCTGTGACGAAGATGTTGCAGAGTGAAAAAGATAAAGTCCTGCACATCCAAGATGAGTTGGATAAAGATGTTATCGGTCAAAAGAAAGCGACCTTTGCCGTGTCCCGCGCCATCAAACGTAACAAAGCCGGACTCTCAGACAAAGATCGTCCTATCGGTTCATTTATGTTTCTTGGACCGACTGGTGTTGGTAAGACACAGACGGCTAAGACCTTGGCGAAGTTCCTGTTCGACTCTCAAGAGTCTTTGATTCGTTTTGACATGAGTGAATATATGGAGAAACATGCGGTCTCTCGTTTAGTTGGTGCACCTCCAGGGTATGTCGGTTATGATGAGGGGGGACAGCTCACTGAGGCAGTACGTCGTAAGCCATACAGTGTTCTACTTTTTGACGAGGTTGAAAAAGCACACCCTGATGTCTTTAATATGTTGTTACAGGTCTTAGACGATGGACGTCTGACAGACAACAAAGGGGTGACGGTTGATTTTACCAACACCATTATCATCTTGACCTCAAATATCGCTAGTGACAAGATCATGACAATGCAGGGTGATCCTGACCAGGATAATGTTGTTATGGGTGAGTTAAAAAGCAAGTTCAAACCGGAGTTTTTAAACCGTTTGGATGACATTGTGATCTTTAATCCGCTTGGTGCGAATGAGATCGTCGGTATTGTTGATATCTTCTTCCAGGAGATCGCCGACAAGGTCAAGGAGCGTGACATTACATTGACATTGAGTGATGCAGCCAAACAGCTGGTCGCAACTGCCGGGTTTGACCCTGTTTATGGGGCACGCCCGCTCAAACGTGCCCTCTATGAGATCGTTGAAGACCGCTTGGCTGACCTGATCTTAGGTGGCGAAGTGGGTGAGGGCAATACGGTCGCCTTTGATGCTCAGGGTGATGAGATCAATATAACTGTTAACTAACGTTACAAAAGTAGGTGTTTTAGTAGAAATGAGCGTAGAATAATAATTATTATAAACCTTTATATATATTTAATATAAATAGTTATAAAATTAACTTATCTTTAGTTATTAAAGATATAAAATAATTATAGGTACCAAAGTTTTGGTACTTTGAAAATGAGGCAACAATGAAAAAAAGAATTTTAATCTCTGCTATGGTTATTGCTACAGCTTTAACTACTTCACTCAGTGCTTCTGAGTATGATCTGCGTGCTAACATGCTCAAACTTAATGCTGAACTGTCTGAGGTTCAACGCGGTATCATGAACAGTGATAAACTTGTTACTACGACTGCATTGGAAAGCTTCTCTGAAGATGTTTCTGACCTGTTAAGCGATGAAGGTATGTCGTTTAAAAAGAAGATCTATAACATGTTCCCCAAAGAGATGAAAAACAAGAAACATAAAGTAACTGTTGCGATGAAAGCTTCACGTACAATGGATACTAATATCAAAAAGATCCAAAATGCACTCTCTGATAAAAATAGCGGAAGTATGCTCTCACGTCAACGTGCGGCGCAAGAAGCATATACGAAGATCGTCGGTGCTTGTTTTGAGTGTCACAACCTTGTACGTGATAAATATAATTACAGAGTGATTTTTTGTGTATCCTTCTTGGGATACACCCCCTTTACAGACAGCTTTAAAGAGCGTAAAGCGAAAATATAACTCTCTTTTATTCACCTTTTAAAAGTATAATTACTACATGAAAAAAATCGTATCTCTATTTCTCTTTTTGACGATCTCTCTTTTAGCCTGTACAGGTGACTGTCTTACCTGCCATCCTGCTCTGAAGCCTACTATCTTAACAGACACCCGTCACAAACCGATGCTGACCTGTATTAACTGTCATAGTGCTGATCCTAGTTCTATGGCGGAGTGTGGCAATGACTGTTTCGCCTGTCATCCTATGGAGAAGATAAACAACGGTGTCAAAGAGCATGCAGTGATCCAGGGCTGTAAAGATTGCCATACAAAGATGAAGCAAGATCTGCTGGACATCACAAAACCTCATGACCAGTCAAAGGTTGATGAACCGCTTAGAGACTTTCTTTTTAAGTAGGTCATAAAAAAGATTTTTTGATAAGATACCGTTTTTATTACCCCTCCAACCAAATGTAAAACTAGGAATACTAATGGTAGATAAAGCCTGTAACAATAAGATCTGTATGAAACGTGACCTTTGTGCCCGCAATGCTGCGTGGCAAAATGGTGGCCAAAACGTTAAGACCTTTGGCGGTAATGCGCAAAAAGGGTGCGGGAAGTTTATTCAGAAATAGCAGGCCCTGCTGAAGGCAGAAGAACTCTCTGTTCTTCTATTTAAAGTCACTTTTATCATAGATCTTCACACTGTGATGACACTTGGTACAAGATGCTACTGTCGCGGCATACTGGTCTGTACTGTTTGTGTCTAAGATCTTCGCCTTCATCTTGATAGAGTGTCCTACCTTGTCGGTGAGTTGCGCTTCGCTCTCTTTGGCAAATCGGTAGACCTTTTTACTCTCTTCGTCTTTGACTAAAAAGTACTCTTCTCTGTCATCGTGGTGTTTTGTGATGACCCCTTCGACTTGAAGCTTGTTGGTGCCGCCGCAACCGATCATCATCAGTAAAATAAAAATAGCTAAGATATGTTTTTTCATAAGCAACTCCAAAATAATGTCTGTTTTAGGGGGTACCTAAAACAACTTATA
>JAUWLG010000184.1 GCA_030613795.1 Helicobacteraceae bacterium | reverse complement strand
GGGTATGGTCAGCGTATGAAGACGGCGCCTATATTTGAGCGTATCTACAGTGAACTTGGACTCCTTGGAAAGAAAAAAGGAGCAGGTTTTTACACCTACGTTAAAAACGTTGCGCAGGTTAATGAAAACGTTGCCTCTCTTGTCAGTGCTAAACACAGCTTTTCTAATGAAGAGATCATAGATAGAACGCTGCTTATTATGATCAATGAAGCTTCACGTGCCTTAGAAGAGGGTATGGTTAAAAATGCGCAATACCTCGACATGGCAATGGTGATGGGGACAGGTTTTCCTCCGTTTAGAGGCGGTCTCTTAGCTTATGCGGATGAACGGGGGATTAAGGGCGTTGTCGCAAGACTAAAAGATCTTGCCAACGCCTATGGGGAACGGTTTATACCGTCCGACCTGCTTTTAGAGATGGCAAAAAAAGACGGTAAAACGTTTTATAAGGAGTAAGTCATGGAGTATGTAATAGCATCAATATTAACGCTCATACTGTTAGGGCTGTGGTTTCATGGAACAAGGTTTATCATTTGGTCTACTGCTCTGGTTCTGGTCATTTGGGCATGGTTTGCACCGTCCGTAATGTTTTGGATGATCTATATTCCTATAAACGCTCTTCTGCTTTATCCGCCGCTTAGACAATTATTGATCACAAAACATATTGTCAACTTGATGCAAAAAAACCAACTCATGCCCAACATCTCTGAGACAGAGAAGATCGCATTGAGAGCAGGAACACTGTGGATTGATGGGGAGTTTTTCTCCGGTAAACCAAATTTCAATACGATCTTTGCAAAACCTTATCCTAAACTCACCGATGAAGAACAGGCCTTTTTAGACAATGAGGTCAACACCGTATGTGGCATGACTAATGAGCATCAGGTCTTTCAGCAACGAGACCTGCCTCCTGAAGTGTGGGCCTATCTGAAGGAGAATCACTTCTTTGGGATGATTATTCCAAAAGAGTACGGAGGACTCGGTTTTTCAGCTCTAGGACACTCCGCTGTTGTTCAAAAACTTGCTTCTCGTTCGCAAGTGTTAGCCATTACTGCAATGGTGCCTAACTCTATCGGTCCGGCAGAGTTAATCCTTGAGCACGGTACCGTATATCAAAAAGAGTACTATTTACCACGCCTTGCTGATGGGCGGGAACTTCCTTGTTTTGCTCTGACCGAACCACTTGTCGGTAGTGATGCTACTGCAATCAACTCAACAGGTGTGCTTTTCAAAGATGAAAGCGGTGCACTGAAGATCCGTCTAAATTTTGAAAAACGTTACATCACCTTAGGGGCTGTGGCGACCTTGCTAGGTCTTGCCTTTGTCTTGAAAGATCCTGATGGTCTGATAGGAGACGAGCAAGATCTTGGTATTACTTTTGCCTTGGTACCCAATACGCTTGAGGGTGTCGATCAAGGCTATCGGCATGACCCCTTAGGTGTACCGTTTATAAATTCGGCGCTCTATGGTAAAGATGTGGTTTTAGATATCGATATGATCGTCGGTGCAGAAGAGGGCATTGGTAAAGGATGGCAGATGTTGATGGAGTCACTCTCTGTCGGTAGAGGTATCTCACTCCCTTCAACCAGCAGCGGCGGTATGAAACTCACGGCTCACGTTGCAGGAGCGTACACCACCATTAGAGAGCAGTTTGGCATCTCTATTTCTCAATTTGAGGGAATTCAATACGAGTTGGGGCAGATCGCTGCAACGACCTACATGATGGATGCTGCCCGTATCTTTACCATCGGGGCGATTGATGAGGGTGAGAAGCCTGCCGTTATCAATGCCGTGATGAAGTATCACTCTACTGAGCGTTTTCGAGATGTAGTTAACGCTGGGATGGATGTTCTTGGCGGAGCAGGGATTATCTTGGGTGATCGTAACCTCATAGGTCGTGCCTATATGGGCGCACCGATCGGTATTACGGTTGAAGGTGCCAACATAATGACACGAACATTGATACAGTTTGGTCAAGGGGTCATTCGCTGCCACCCTTACGCTTATGATGAGATAGAAGCACTAGAAGCCAATGACATTGAAGCCTTTGACAGACTCTTCTTTGCACACATCGGTTTTGCGCTGCGAAATCTTGTCCGTATGGAATTGCTCTCATTGACACGCGGGTACCTTCACTTTTCAAACAAAAGCCCGATCATCGCTAAGTATGAACGTAAACTTGCCTGGAGTTCGGCAAACTTTGCCTTTATGACAGACACCGTGATGGGACTTTACGGCGGCAGTTTTAAACAAAAAGAGATGTTGAGTGCCCGCTTTGGTGATGTTCTGTCGTGGATGTATCTGTTAACAGCAACACTTAAACGCTATGAAGCAGAAGGCGAAAAAGAGGAAGATCGTGTTTATGTTGAGTTTATTGGTGCTTATGCCCTGAATGAGATGCAAAAAGCCTATGAGGGCATCTTCGCCAACATCGGTTCAGGTTTTGTCAACTTTGTCTTTAAGTACCTTGTCGGTTTCACCTGCAGGGTCAACACATTTTCATCAAAACCGGACGATAGACTCTATATCGCTTTGGCAGAGAAGTTGTCTAAAGAAGATGCCAGCCGTAACGCTCTGACAGATGGCATCTACCTGCCTCAAGATGAACAAGAAACATTAACAGCAATTGACAGATGTTTTGCAAGTGTTTTAGAGACTAAAGCCGTCAAATCCAAGATCAAAAAAGCGATCAAAGCTAAGACCTTGCGTAAAGGCTCAACACTTTACAGAGATGCTTTAGAAGCCAATGTCATCACTGCTGAGGAGTATGAACTGCTTAGTAGAGTCCAAGAGATGAGTGAGGCAGTGGTGCAGGTAGATACTTACAAAGTAGATGATTATTTGGCGAGGAAGTGAGATGATCGATTTTGTCTATAGTTCGTCCAGTTTTATGCTCAAGATTATTAACACTGTTCTACAGACAAACATCCATGTACATGGAGAAGAACATCTTGAAAAGAGTGTTCCGACACTCTTTGTGGCCAACCACTTTACCCGATTTGAGACCTTGATGATGCCTTATGTCATTGACAACAGAAGCGATAGAAAGATCCGTTCGTTAGCAGACAGAGCACTTTTTGCGGGTCTGCTTGGAACCTATCTTAAACACTCCGGCGCACTTTCGACCGCTGACAAACATCGAAACGAGACCATCATCGGCGACTTGATGAGCGGACGCAACAACTGGATCATCTATCCGGAAGGCTTTATGGTCAAAAACAAAAAAGTTGTGATGCAAGATGAGTTTATTATTGATGTACCGAAACATCATGGTGCTGTTTTTACCGGCGCAGCATTGATGGCGCTGCAAGCAGAAAAAGCAAAGACAGCGTTTAACATCGCACACAAAGAGGGTGATACTGAGCGCATAGAGTCACTTCGAGACCAATGTTTTTTTGAGGATGATGAAGAGGCGGCGTATCAAAGCACGCAGATCATTCCTGTTAACATCACCTACTATCCCCTACGACCCGGTCATAACCCTTTAATGAACATGGTCAACATATTGGCAGGAGAAGATGCGTCGGAACAGACCTTGGAAGAGATAGAGATAGAGGGGAACCTGTTAAGCAGAGCTGAGATGCACGTGCGCTTTTGCGAACCTATCAACATATCGCATCTTATTCATCTTAATGATCCAGAAGACAAAGATCTGCGCAAGAAGATGCGTCATAAACTGACAACGCATTTTATGGAGACCATTTATCAAAATGTTCTTATAACTATCGATCATCTCTTTAGTTTTATCATTGAAAAACACGAAGATAAGAGGATTGAAAAGCAGTATCTCAAACAGCTTCTGTATGTTGTTGCACAAAAAACAGTGGAAGAAGAGATCTATAACACACATGAGACAATTCAAGAGGCGTTAATCACACTATTTTTGGATGAAGAATATGCGCCTTTCGACGATATTCTTTCCCTGGCTATTAAACAGAAGATTCTAAAAGAGATCAGTTCTAAAAGTTACCATATCAACCACAAATGCTATCGCGATGACAGTGACTTTCATCGTGTGAGACTGGACAATACACTGCGTGT
>JAUWLG010000216.1 GCA_030613795.1 Helicobacteraceae bacterium | reverse complement strand
CGTTTACCGGGTAATCATCTTCTGATATATTTTCATAGACATAATCGTAGGTTCCCATCAACGAGGTCTTAAAAGTGAATATCTCATAAAAGTAGGAGAACTCAAACAGCCCTTCAAGATGCACATAGTTTTGATAACTGCGGTCATCACCACTTTGAGTATAGAGAGGTGACTCTGTATTCAGACGCTGAAAACGGTCATCAGCTCTTAAATAGCCGTTGTACTCATAAGACTTCGGCTCCATCGACTCTATTGCATCCATATCAAAATCATACTCGTCTGAGAGTAGCAGTGACGAGGCGAACAGTAGCAGGAGTGCAGTCATTCTCATATGCAGATGTGCCTTAACGTCTTAGATCAGATGCTTTTGAGAGATTGTCTAGTGTAAAAGCCTCATCTGCAAAACTTTTTGGAGTGATCTTGCCATAGATCATGATCGACTTATATCCTTTGTACATCGGGGAGACAGTTTCGACAACTGCCGGTCTTACGATCTTGTCTCCAAAGTCTTTGAGCTTTTTATAGTAAAGTGTTTTGATCAACATCCCCGTCGAGGTGTAACACTCTATACTGATCGGTGTCATACTCTTGCCATCGACCTGCATCACAAGTCTGTCATACGAGACCGTATCACTTTTCGCTTTAAGTTCCAGAGTATAACCCTCTTCATTTTTTTCATTCTTACTGACGTCATATTCTGTTGTAAAGTCAAGGCGCATGATATCGGCATTGTTAAAGACACCACCGACTACAGACTGCATCGAGGTGATACGAAGCGGTCTTCCGACGTTGGGGATGTAGAGCCACATATTCTCACCCAAACGCAGTGTGGCACGTCCTTTCTCACTGTCGGGTTCTAAAAAGAGTGAGATCATCTTGTCTCTGTCTTTTTTGGCTTGAAAGATAAGAAACTCTTTTTTACTGCCGTCGGGCTCAATGTTGATCAGTTTTTTGTACATCTGCGCGGAGACCGGTGTAAGATTACGATCGATCTCTTCTAAGATGTTATCGGCTAAAAGAGAGGCACCCAATGCTAAAAGCAATAGAATTTTTTTCATAATGTTTTCCTAGTTTTGACGTAAGGCATCAACCGGGTCAAGGTTTGCCGCTTTGATCGCCGGAGAGATAGAGGCGATAAGTGAGATCAAAATAACAATCGCGCTGACGATCAACATCTCATTGAGATGCAAGACAGGGTTGAGGACCAAGTCATCTTGACGTCCAAAGGAGAAGGCGATCCCTACACTGTTGATAACGATAACAATAAGATAAGAGAGCAAACTTCCCAAAAGTGTCCCAAAGATACCGAGCATCAAGCCCTCCGTCAAAAAGAGTTTGGTAATGGTAGCCGGTGATGTTCCCATAGCAGCGATCGTCCCTATCTCTTTAATACGTTCATAGACACTCATCACCATCACATTCAGTACTGAGATCAAGACGATAGAGATGAGGATGATCTTGATGGAGATGTCCATAAGGTCAAGCATCTTGACGATGTTATAAAACGGACTGAGCTTTTTCCAGGTGTGTATTTCAAACACAGGTTTATCTTTTTGGTTTTTCATCATTTGCAGCGGTTTCAGACTCTTCATCGCTTTTTCCAAGTCATCAACATTTTTCAGACGGATCGCTATTTCGCTCACCTCAGCCTGTTTGAGTCGCAGCAGTTTTTGGACATCCTTGATATGAATATAGCCGTCACGCCCGCCCGGTCCGGAGATAGGTTCTACCGTCCCGGCCACTTTAAAGTTAAGCCCATTGACAGAGCCCTTTAGATTTGTAGCGACCAAGACGATCGTGTCACCTTTTGCTACCTTCATCCCTTTGGCAACCAGCTCAGGCACTAGTATGTGCCCCTCTTGCAACATTCCTGCATCACTCCCTTGAACACGTGAAGCAAAGAGGGGTAAGGTCATCGCCTCCTTTTCGGGGTCGATACCGTTAAGTCGCAGACTGGTTGATGCAACATAGTTTGAGAACATCGCACCCAGTTTTAGACGAAATGTATAACTTTCTATATAGGGATTTTTGTCAAGCAGTTCCGTTACTTTTGCAATCTGTTTTTGATTGAGGTTTTTGTCCAGCGGCAAGTTATCAACAGAGGCGATGTACCCTTTTCTATGGATCTGAATATGCCCTAACATTGAGTCGGTCACCTGCCCCACCATATAGGCTTTGAAGCTGCCTGCCAATGCCGAGTAGATCAAGACAAACATCACACCGATGGTAATAAGACTTGCCGTTAAAATGGTCCTGCGTCCACTTCGCATGAGGTTACGAAAGGAGATCTTGACGATATTTTTCATGAGGCTACCCTCTTGTCATCGGTAATAACACCATCGACTAAGGTGATGATGCGGTCGACCGCCGTAACGATCTTCTCATCATGGGTCGCAAAGATAAAAGTGGTGTTGAATTCTTGTTGAATACTGCGCATCAGCTCGATGATCTGCTGTGATGTCTTGGTGTCCAGGTTGGCAGTGGGCTCATCGGCAAAGACTATCTTGGGCTTTGTTACCAAGGCTCTGGCTATGGCGACACGCTGACGCTGACCGCCCGAGAGCTGGTCAGGAAACTTATCTTTTTGATCTAACATATCAACATCCTCCAGCAACTGCATTATGCGTTCATGACGTTCAGCTTCTGGAAGGTTCTGGATCATAATAAGCGGGTACTCGATGTTTTCATAAACAGAGAGCACAGGGATAAGGTTAAAACTCTGAAAGATAAACCCGATGTGCTCACCTCTAAAATGTGCCAACTCGGTTCGGTTAAGCTGTGTCACATCAACATCTTCAACAGTGACCTTACCTTCTGTCGGCTTATCGAGACAGCCAAGAATGTTCAACACCGTACTCTTGCCACTTCCACTGGGTCCGACAATAGCCACAAACTCGCCATCGTCGATACTCAGGCTTAGATCTTTAATAACAGTAAGATCAACCTCTCCCATCTTATAGACCTTGGTCACATGCTCATTTTTTAACATCACTGCCCTTTTAGTTTTCAACACATTCTAGTTATTATATATGATAATTTAAAAAGTCACCATAATTTATATAAATATTTAAAAATCAACAAGGAAATAGCTTGAGTGAACACCACCACAATCACCATCACCACGAAGTAAAGGGAGGACGGCTATTCATCACCATAATCTTAAATGTCATCATCACCCTTGCACAGATCATCGGCGGTATCTACTCCGGTTCACTTGCCCTTTTAAGTGATGCCCTTCATAACTTTAGTGATGTTATTACACTTATTGTCACCTATGTGACCAACCGAATGGCAAGACGTTCACCAACTCATACAAAGACCTTCGGCTATAAGCGGGCAGAGATCCTTGCCGCTTTTTTCGACGCCGCCGTACTGATCGGTATAGGATTTTTCCTGATCGTTGAAGCGGCTCAAAAGTTTGTCAACCCTGACCCGGTCGGCACGGTCATCGTTATAGCGCTTGCGCTGTTGAGTATCGTCCTGAATGCAGCCAGTGTCCTGCTGATCAAAGAAGATTCGAAGCACAACATAAACGTTCGTTCTGCCTATCTTCATCTACTGACCGATGTTATGACCTCTGTCGC
>JAUWLG010000236.1 GCA_030613795.1 Helicobacteraceae bacterium | reverse complement strand
TGGTTGCGACGATGATCTTGACCTCATCATGTACAAAGTCATGAAAGACACTGTTACGCTGTACGCTCGGCATCCCGGCATGGTAAGCTGCTGCAGCGTAGCCCTTTTTCTGCAGATGTGCAGCAATAGCTTCAACATTTTTACGAGAAAAGGCGTAGATGATCCCACTCTCATCTTTATGGTCATCCAAAAAGTCGGTCAGCTGGTCGTAACCGTCTTTGATGCGGTGACGCGCTGTGATCTGTAGGTTCTCTCTAAAGACTGACCCTTGCAGAAGTGTTGCATTGTCGAGTCTGAGATTGCGAACGATGTCACTGCGCACATGCTCTGTCGCCGTTGCGGTAAAGGCAGCAACCGGTACATTGGGGTAGGTCTCTTTTAACTGAGATAAGGCTCTGTAATCCCCGCGAAACTCATGTCCCCACTCACTGATACAGTGTGCCTCGTCAATAACAAAATAGTTCAGTTTGATCTGTGAAAGGATGTTTCGCATACCGTCGGTGTTAAGGCGTTCAGGTGAGAGATACAAAAAGTCGATCTCACCTGTATAAAGACGACGCACAATGTCACTGCTCTCTTCAGAGCTCTGCATCGATGAGAGCATCTCAGCGCGCATGCCTTGAGCTTTAAGACTCTGGACCTGGTCATGCATGAGAGCGAGCAGCGGTGAAACAACTACTGTTGTCCCCTCCATCAAAAGTGTCGGCAGCTGGAAAGAGAGTGACTTTCCACCTCCTGTCGGAAGGATCATCAGCAGGTCTCTGCCGCTTAAGATGGCGTCGACCGCCTCTTCTTGCAGAGGACGAAATGCTTTATGCCCAAATTGGGACTGTAATACTTTGTATTTTTGTTCTGAATAGTCGTGTGTTGGCATCTGCTCTTCTTAAAGGCATAGACACTGCCCTAGATTTTCTTCTTCAAATAGTAGCAGTTTTTTGATAGTAACAGTATTTTTTATGACATAAAATACGAATATTATTATCTAGATAAAAACTATTTGACATAAAAATCTTCCTATCGTCTTTAATAGTGATAGGCTCAACTTTTTCTTTCTGCCTTGCCAGAAAGAAAACCTTGATGAAAAAGAAAGAGACGCTGTTGTTTAGACGTTGCTTGTTTATCTCTAAAGCAGTCAATGGATTATTCTCTAAATTTGTACGATTCACGGACTGACTGCTGAGAGTTTACTCATACAGGGATAAAAGCGTAAGCTTTTAAATCCAATCGATGCGTCACCTCTTGCTCTTTTCGCGGCATCTGCAAGGTAGACTGAAGGGAGAGATGAACGTTAATAAAACGGCATTGTTTGACCGCAGGGAGTTTGTCGTTTTTAGTGAGAGAACGAGTGCAAGGATGGTAGTCGACAGTCGTCGACCCTGAAGCCGTCGCGAGCGATTTTTCGTTTCCTTTTTGTCGAGTCAAAAAGGAAAGAGTGTAGCCAGATAAATTTGATTAGAGAATATTATGGAGAAGACTTATAAATTATGAATTTCTCTCTTCACGCAAATAACGAAGCAATGAAAACCTTTAACTTGGTGCTACACCTTCAACTTACTCAATGACGGCGAAAACGCCTTAGTACTGACCTGAACACGCTCACCGATCACAAAGCTTGCAGCCTCATCTGTATCCAAAACAACCTCAACGATCTGCTGTCCGATGGCAACAACTGCGATGTGAATAACATCGGCTTTAACAATGTCAAGCAGTTCGCCCGTCAGTGAGAACTTCTGAGAACCCTGAGTCTTTAAGAGCACCTCTTTAGGAGTGCCGTCTTGAACGACCTTGCCTTGTTCAAGCACAATGACACGATCCGCCAAGCGGTAGATCTCACTGGGGTCGTGAGAGACCATAATAGTTGTGGTACCGAACTCTCTATGCAACTTTAAGATATCGTGTTGCAGTTTAGTTCGCATAACAGGATCGAGTGCCGAAAGCGGCTCATCCATCAACAGTAGTTTAGGACGGTTCATCATGGCTCGACAGAGTGAAACACGCTGTTTTTGACCACCGCTAAGGGTAGCAGGCAGACGGTCTCTCAGCTCATAGAGGTCGGTCATCTCTAACAGATGTTTGGCAAGATCTCTATCTTTACAAGCGTAGAGCAGGTTTTGTTCCACACTCATGTTGGCAAAGAGGGCATACTCTTGAAAGACAAAGCCAATGCCTCGCTTTTGCGGTGCTAAAACTAAGCGGCTATTTTGCCAAACCTCACCGCTAACATCTATAACACCCTCAGACTTTTCCAGCCCAGCCAAAATGCGCAACAGTGTCGTTTTTCCACTGCCGCTCTGTCCCGCCAATGCGACAAACGCATGCTCGCTGATAGTGATGTCAACATCTAACTCCATCTGACCGACACTTCCTTGGAGTGTTTTATGGATCTTAATATTAACCATTATCGTATTCCAATACGTTTGTTGTGGTGCTGGTTGAACAGATAGACGCCCAATAACACTACGAAACTCATCACTAACATAATGGCACTGTAGAGATGCGCTTGTGAATAGTCCATCACCTCAACAAACTCATAAATAGCTACCGAAGCCACCTTGGTCTCACCAGGAATAGAACCACCAACCATCAAGACCACGCCAAATTCACCAACGGTATGGGCAAAGGTGACGATGAGTGCTGTTAACACGGCCGGCTTGATGTTAGGCAGTGCGACACGCCATAGTGTTTGAAATCTGCTTTTTCCTGCGATGTAAGAGGCCTCTAACATGTTTTTGTTAAGTGACTCAAAGCCCCCTTGCAGCGGTTGGACCATAAACGGAAACGAATAAAAGACACTTGCGATGACCAGACCCGTAAAGTTAAAGACCAGCTTGATACCGAAGGTCTCTTCAAAAAAGGCGCCGATCGGTGAGTTCTGAGAGAGGGCAAAAAGAATATAAAAACCCAAGACCGAAGGGGGAAGAACGATCGGGAGAGAGGTGACGGCTTCAACAAAGGGTTTGCATCTGCACTTTGTCTGGCTTAACCACCAGCTGATCGGCATGGCGATGATAAAAAGAATGAGCGTTGTTATACCTGCCAATTTAAAAGAGATCAAAAAGGGTTCAAAGTCCAAGGCTGCAAAATCCATCATAATATCTCCACTATAGAGAGTTCGCTTGACTTTACGAGGGCCACGATCTTGTCGCCGACGTCTAACTGCATTGTCAAAGCCGACTCACGGGTGATAATACTCTCCCAGAGCTGATCTGCAAAGTTAAAGGTAACGCTGCAGAGCAAGGCACCCATATTAATGCCCTCTATCGTTACCTCGAGTTGGTTCGAGATACTTATCGTCTCTACTCTCTCTTTTGCCAAGGCTATATTGGTCGCTTTAACACCCAA
>JAUWLG010000110.1 GCA_030613795.1 Helicobacteraceae bacterium | reverse complement strand
GTTGGCATAGAGTGCAACGGCCTGTGGTTCTTGATAATACTTTTTGTACTCAAAACGACAATAGTCCGTCTATGAGGCTTCTACACCAATAATCTTGTTGATATGATACCAAGCATAAAAGAGATACCCTACGTCGACATCGTTCAGGCTGCTTGCACTGACAACATAGGTACTATCAGGATCGTAAATATTATAGGTGCTATCAAACAGTGTGGCAAAATAGCCGCTTGCACCCAGTCCGGCACCTATATAGAAACCGCTGCCATCATTGACAACATCATCTTGTGCCCAGGCAGCACTTACCAATATAGACGTACACGCTAATGACATCAGAATTTTTTTCATGATCTTTTTCCTTTGCATAGTGTCACCTCACTAAACCCTTCATGACTTTCAGAGGTACCCTTTATTTGATCTATTATACACTTTTGCATGCAAAAAAAATACAAAATACTTGGTATCGATCTTGGCGGCTGTATGAGCGGTAATTCAGCTTATATCTATGCCCAAGTAAATGATGGCAAGATAGAGCTCATCGAAGCGTTTAAAGAGCCGAAACATAAAGATCATGTAACTTGCCAAAACTATATCATTGATATTTTAGAACGTCTAGATGTTGATGCCATCGCTATTGATGCGCCACTAAGCTTACCTCGTCCAATGCTTAACCCTCATGCAGTCACTTTGCCAAGAGAAGGAACGGGCGAGATCATCAACCCTTACCTATTTCGTTATACAGACTATTACATTCATAAAACTTTTGGCTTGCGCCCTATGCCCCCGGCTGGTGATCGCATTGGCAGACTGACAGCACGTGCTGTTGCCCTCTTACATCACTTTGACTATCAGTTTCCTCACATCACTGTAAAAGGTAAAAAGATCCCAATATATGAGGTCTACCCCAAACAGATAGCACAGAGTCTTGGTTTTGAAAGCTACAAAAAAGAGCCTGATTCGATCCTTCACCATTTCGATCAAAAAATGACTTTAGATGAGCACCTGATTGATGCACTTCTTTGTGTGTATGCCGGAGCAAAAATATTAGACGGAAGCACTGTCAATATCGTGGATGAAGCTATAGGTGAAGGTTGGTGCTTTCCAATTGTCTTATAACAATTCATTTTTAGCTGCTACTTATTACATTTTCTTTTTTTTGCTACTATTAATGCCCCATAACAAGGCCAACTATGCATAAGATGTTTCTACTCCCACTACTCTTTTCCCTCTCTCTTGGCGCCGTAGAAATTGGACAGACACTTCCAACTGTCACGCTTGACGAAGAGAAAGGCGGTCGTGTCACCGGTGAAGCTTGGTCAAGCTCAGAACTAAAAGGCAAAGTCCACCTGCTCTTCTATGTCGACCCAGATGAAAAAGATCTTAACAATGACCTCAGCGATGCAGTCAAAGCGGCTGAACTCGACCGTTCTAAATATGCCTCTGTCGCGATCATTAATATGGCGGCAACCTGGAAACCAAACTTCGCGATCAACTCAGCCCTTAAATCAAAACAAGAGAAGTTCCCACACACTATCTATGTCAAAGACATGGATAAACATGTTGTTAATACATGGGACGTTGCTGACGACAACTCTGACATTATTCTCTTTGACAAAGAGGGCACCGTCCTCTTTTATCACGAAGGGAAGGTAGAGGGTGATCAGATCAATGAGGTGATAACACTCATCAAGGAGAATATGTGAACAATAACCTCTGGACACTAAGTACACAAGACTTCTTCACCAAGAAGATGCTCACCTACGCCTTCGCCCCATTTCTTTTTACGATAATCGTACTCTATGCCCTCTTCTTCTCAGCAGCCGATGCCGGACTAGACAGTCTGCAAGATAGCTTCATCCAGATCGAATCCACACAAACGACCCAGGAAAATGGTATCACGCATACTGAGAGCACCAATGTTGTCTACAGCGGCGGCAATGCGATCTTAGAGTTTTTGATGCAGTACTCCATCACCTCATGGCTGGTCAGTTTCTTTATCTTTACCGTCGGTGGGATGTTTATGTTTGTTATCGCCATCTTTACCGCCATACTGGTTATCGGCTTTTTAACACCGGCGATCATGAGAGAGCTGCAAACACGTCACTACCCTGAGATAGAGCTTGAAGGTCACGGCAATGTCTTTTCAATACTCTTTCACTCGCTAAAATATGTTGCCATCATGTTTATCTTGCTTATCGTTTTGATCCCGTTCTATTTTATACCGTTTATCAACATCGTCGCGATCAACTTCCCGTTTTACTACCTCTTTCATAAGTTTTATATGCTTGATGTCGGTACAACGGCCCTTACAAAAGAGCAGTATAAACAGATGATGTACTTCCAAGGCAACAAGGTCCGTATGAACACCGTTATACTCTATATCATCTCAATGATCCCATTTGCCGCACTGGTCACACCTGTCTTTAATGTGATCGTGTTAGGTCACACTGTTCTACGTAACAAACAATTACAACTTGAAACATCAAAAGTAGGCTAAGAACACTTTCTTTACTTTGACGATTCATACCGTCACTCCTGCATAGGCAGGAGTCAAACAATCAAAACTTACAAGACATACGAACTCGTGAAATGGGGCTCCGTCGTTGACGCTTTGCTTATCAACTTTGGTTCCAAATCTAAAAAAGCCAAGCAGTTGGCTTTTCCTTAACGATTCTCACCTTCACAGGAATGACAACACCTTGTATTTCATCAAAATCAATAATCAAAATTCCATCAGACTCGCTACAATGTCAAAAATATTTGAGATATTAGGGTTGTGATGCTTAGCAAGGTCGATAGAGGCGTTCTTTTTATGTTGGTGAGTGCCCTTATCTCTGCACTCAATGGCGCCATTGCCAAGATACTCAGTGACGATATCTCCGCACTCGAGATCGTCTTTTTTAGAAATCTGCTGGGTGTCCTTTTTTTACTGATAATGCTCAAACACACACCGACCAGACTGCCGGGCGGTCAACTCCATCTTCTAATATTACGCGGTCTGCTGGGCTTTAGTGCGATGATACTCTTTTTCTACACCATAACAACCATCCCTCTTGGTGTAGCGATCACACTCAACAAAACCTCCCCACTGTTTGTCTCTGTATTAGCTTTTTTTCTCCTCAAAGAGCACCTTAGCAAAAAAGGAGTGGCGGCCCTTATAATCGGTTTTATCGGTGTTCTTTTGATTGCCAAACCCATCGGATTGACATTTAGTTATGAACATCTTCTTGGGGTTTTGGGTGGCTTTCTCGCAGCGGCAGCCTACACCACCATTAAAAAGATCAAACATATTTACGATGCGAGGGTCATCGTCCTCTCCTTTATGACAACCGGAGCCGTGATTCCCCTACTGCTATTTTTGATCGCGCCCTACATCGATGCACCCGAAGCAGTCTCTTTTCTCTTTGTTGAATTTCACATGCCGAGCAGCTATAAGATATGGTCTCTTATCTTGGCGATGGGTATCATTTCAACCATTTCACAATGGCTTCTGACTAAGGCGTATAGCCTCTCTAGGGCAGGTATTATCGGTGTTGTAAGTTACACCAACATCCCTTTTGCTATTGGGTTTGGTACGATGCTTGGAGATGCCTTCCCTGACTTTTGGACCTTTTGCGGGATTGGCTTGATTGTTTTAGGTGGATTGCTTGTAAAGAAGGGATAGTAAAAGACTATTGAGTTACAATTTTCACTAATCGTTTTGCCTCTTCTAAAAATGTATCTAGACTCTCTTGCGGTGCCTGTAAATGCATGATCTCACCCACAGCATCAAACTCTTTTTCAATGACTTTGATTCCAAGGTTCTCAAGCATATACCCCACTTTGCCAATATCGGTATAAGCACAAGAGACAACTATAACATTCTCTTTTTGATAAGGTAGAAGATCGGCACTGTCGATCACTAAGTTCGTCGCATCGGAATAGGCCCTAACCAGACCTCCTGTCCCCAGTTTTGTACCGCCAAAATAGCGTACGGTTATTAGCGCAATGTTGATCAGTTCATTACCTTGCAGTACCGCTAAGGTCGGTTTACCCGATGTTCCTCTGGGTTCACCATCGTCACTACTGCCTTCAACGACCTGATCGAACTCATTGATATAACGAAATGCCGTTACAAAATGACGGGCTTTGGGGTGTTCGTACTTGAGTATCTCTAACACTTCGTCATACATACAATAGGGCATCAGATGGGCGATGAACTTGGACTGCTTTTCAACAAGCATCTCATGTGTGTGAGTGTTGACTGTATACATAGTCAAAGTGTATTCAAAACTAGGTTAGAGTGGACTGTTGTCGGTAACAAGTGAGCAACACTAGTTATGAAGATTAATAATACGTTTAGAACTGTAGTAATACAATGAACACAGAGTAAAATGGGAGTCTATTTTGGTACTTTTTTATAAAAAAATCATTTTTTTTCTTTTATCGACTACAACCCTCTTTCTGCTGGTTGGTTGTAGTCCGGTCGGCGAGGAAGTTGGTGACGTCAGTGGCAGTAGCAGCAGCAGTGAAACAGGTGATGGTTTTACTCTTCCTCTCACAAATCCACATCGACTTGCTGCCAGTGTCGTTATTGGCCAAGCTGACTTTGAGAGTGATACTGATAGAGCCACTGCTGCTGATAGTTTGAGCTACCCTTATGGTAATCCAACTGTTGTAGATGGTATGCTTTACCTTCCAGATACACTAAACAACCGGCTGGTAGGGCACGACAGTGTTCCAAGTTCTTACCCAAATACAGCTGACTTCGCTATAGGACAAAAGAATCTCACCGATGCGCTAGCAGGCAACAGTGCGTTGCAAAACTTCGGTATGCAGACAGTAACCGTAGCCAACGGAAAACTGTTTGTTACAGACTGGGGGAACAATCGAATATTGATCTATAATCAAAGACCCATTTCAGGGCCAGGAAAAGCTGACGTAGTGGTTGGTCAAACAGATTTTGGAGAAAGCGGTTCAGATACGAAAAACAATCGACTTGATTCACCAAAGTCGCTCTATGTTACCGGCGACAAACTTATTGTCGCTGACAGCCTTAACAATCGTGTTCTGATCTGGAACTCTATTCCCACAACAAATGGTGCTGCAGCTGACATCGTACTTGGTCACAGTGATTTTACGACTAAGTTCTCCAATGAAGTAAACGCCAGTACTCTAAATTTTCCTACTGCTGTATGGAGTGATGGCACACAACTTTTTGTTCTTGATGCCGGAAACAATCGAATCATGATCTGGGACTCCTTCCCAACATCGTCCAATCAAGAAGCTACTGCTGTTCTTGGACAAGTAGACTTTACCTCAAATCTTTCAAATCAAGGCAATGGTGATGTCCCTTCGGCAACGTCACTTAGTTTCTCCGGAGATGGTGGTGGCCTCTACTGTAATGGTTCACAACTATTTGTTGCTGACAGCAATAACCATCGTGTTCTTATCTG
>JAUWLG010000034.1 GCA_030613795.1 Helicobacteraceae bacterium | reverse complement strand
TGTCCGCGTTGAACTCTTTTCAAAGATCATTGCAAGAGTCTGATTTGACATATGAGGTTTTCGTTCACCGCTTTTAAGCTCTTTTTTGATTGCTAAGCCCAAGTCGATAATCTCCAGGATCTCCTCTTTGGTATAATCTTTAAGTGTTAAAAAATGTCTCACTTTTTTCCTTTTTGGATGATAACGTCACAACTTTCAGCCTTGCCAAAATGGTAGCCCTGTGCGTATTCAATACCTAATTCTTTAATAATAACATAAATCTCTGGTGTACTGACATATTCTGCGATCAATGTGATATCAAGCGAGTGGGCAAGGTCTACGATCCCTTTAACAATGTTACGACTCTCTATGTTCACATCAATATCTTTGATCAACGAACCGTCGATCTTAAGAAAGTCAGGTCTGATCTGTGTCAAGTAGGCAAAATTTGAATAACCTGTACCAAAATCATCAATCGATATCTTGAACCCTAATGCTTTAATGTCTTGAATGATCTTAATATACCGCTCTTGAAGCAGCGCTTCTGTCTCCACTAACTCAATCGAAACACTTGAAGCCTTAACATCATGCAGATGCAGACTTCTCTCAAGGTATCGAAGCATGTCCTCATCCAGGTCATCACGGGTCATGGTGATAGAGATATCTTTATCACAGCGGTGCATCAACTCAAAACTCTGGTCGATGATCACCTTGGTCAGACGTTTTTCCAGTCCCATCTTCTGCAGAACAGGCAAAAATTCATTAGGCAAGATAACCTCAGCCCCATCCTCTTCGCGCAGGCGGATCAAAACTTCAAACTTAGAACAACTCTCATCTTTTGTCGAGACAATAGGCTGAAAATGGGCTTCGAACCGGTTCTGCTCAAATGCATTTTTAATACGTTTTACCCACTCCAGATTCGTCTGGTATTTGACCTTATACGAGTCATCACCCGTATAGATGCTATAACGTTGCTGATTAGCAATAGCATCTTTAACAGCCAACTCCGCTTGTGTCAAGATAGAGCTACACGTAGAGGTATCGCTGCTGTGTGCCAAGCCAAAGTTAAAGGTCAACGGCATCTCTATTCCGTTGTATTTTACCAGATACGTATCGGTCAATGCCTCGACTACCCGTGAAATATACTGCTGATTCGCACAGACGATGATAAATTCATCTGAACCCATGCGATAGACCTGCAGCTTCATAAGCGGATCGATCGCGATCTCTTTAACAAGCCCCTGCAAAACATCTGCTGCCTCTTTCAAATAGATATCGCCGACAGATTGACCAAAAGAGTCATTAATAAGCGAAAAGTTGTAGATGTCGATATAAAGCAGACTAAATTTCTTTTTATCCTCTAGTGCATTTTCCAACACGTTTAACAACTTAACACGGTTGGGCAGTCCGGTTAAGGTGTCAAACTCATAGTTTTGACGAATGATCTTGAACTGTTTATTGATCTTTGTATTAAAGGCAAAAAGTTTACGATAGACCTGTCCCAACTCACTTGGCGATTTCAGAAGCAGAAGGCGATCCTTCTTTGTCTCATCAGAGCGGCGGCCGCTTAAAAAGTCCAACATGGTACGCAGAGCGATATTGATATCTAAAAAGATAAAATAGGCGATCATCCCTACTATCAAAATAGGAACGATCAACATTGCCAGGTCTTTGTAGACTCTAGAGAGGTAACGTTCCGTCTCCGTTTGCAGTTGCAAAGAGAGCTGTTCAAATTCAAAATCCGAGATCAGTCGAAGGTTTTGTATATAGGTTTTGGTCGCACCACTCCAGGCAGTCAGGTCAAAAGGGTCACCTTCAATCTTGAAAACATGGTTTCGAAAGTTCTCTTTTTGGATGTTCATCTCAACAAAATCACCGTTTCGATAGGTCTCATATAACTTTTCTATAGCGACAGGATCAGCAACACGTTTAAAACTGTCCAGTTCACTCTGTGCCTTACCGCTTTGCAACACAATCACTTCAAAAAGATCGGAACTGAGCGAACCTTCGCCCATCACTGCCATTGTCAAATCAGCCTCTAGGGCACTGTACTCTACTGCATTTATCATATCTGAGTAGGAGACAAAGCCACCGGTACTATTGTTTTGAGTAATGGCTGCAACAATATCGATAAGATGCTTGATCACCCCGTCCGTGTAATATCGAACCACTTCTGTACCGCTAAGCTTGTTAGAGAGAAGCTCTTTGCGTATCGTTGGAAAGTTGTCCAGACTTTGACGAATAATGTTTTGCTTCTTTTTATAGCTGCAGTGTTGCATCAGGTCTTGGAGTTGGGCAAGTTTGACTTTTGTCATGTCAACAGCACGATTATAAGCAGCAGGATCATGTGTGACATATAAAAAGGCAAGTGCTTCTCGGCGTTCTTCTTGAAAAGATCCGATCAACTCCTCGATCTCTCTTACTTTTTTCAAAGATTCTAAGTTGGTGACTTTTGTAGTATAGATACTATAGTTAGTCGAAATGTAAGAGAGGTTCCAAAAGACGATTCCCGTGATCAAAAACAGGATCAGAAAACCGACTTTGAACTTAACGCTAAAACGGCTAAGAAAGTAGAGAACGGAGTTGGTCATTAATACATCTTATCCTAAAAGCTTTGCCACTTCTTTTGCATGGTATGAGATAATAATATCAGCGCCTGCGCGTTTAAAAGCGATCATAGTCTCCATCATGACACGATCATAATCGATGAGGCCTTTTTCTCCTGCATATTTAAGCATTGCGTACTCGCCACTGACATTATAGATAGCAAGCGGAAGACGGGTATTCTCTTTAATATCACGAATAATATCAAGATACGCCAAGGCTGGTTTCACCATCAAGATATCAGCACCCTGTGCTTCATCAGCAATACTCTCATTGATCGCTTCACGGCGATTTGCCGGGTCCATCTGGTAAGAACCGCGATCGCCAAAAGATGGCGTAGACTCCGCTACATCACGAAACGGACCGTAATAACCGCTTGAAAATTTAGTCGAATAACTCATAATCGGCAAGTTCTCATACCCGCCTTCATCCAGTGCGGTTCGAAGTGTCTCGATAATGCCGTCCATCATCCCAGACGGTGCGATCATGTCTGCTCCTGCTTTGGCATGCACGATAGCTTGTTTACCAGAGATTTCCAAGGTCGCATCATTATCTACCGTCTCATGTACATGATCAATGATCCCGCAATGTCCATGATCTGTGTACTCACAAAAACAGAGGTCCGTCACGACAAACATATCAGGATGTGCTTTTTTGATAGCACGTACCGCTTCAGCGATGATCCCATGCTCACAAAGTGCATCTGAACCTACAGAATCTTTTGTTTCAGGAATACCAAACAATATAATAGAGTTAAGACCTAAAGTCTTAAGTTCGTCACACTCTTTGATAGCCTCATCAATACTCATCTGAAAAACACCCGGCATTGAAGCAACTTCAGTTTTAATGCCCTTACCAGGACGTACAAACAGCGGGTAGATAAAGTCATCAGTTGAGACATGTGTCTCACGGACAAGTGCACGAAGATGTGGGTTTAAACGGTTACGGCGAAAGCGTTGGAACATTTCTTGGACCTTTGAAATATTTAACCCGAATCATGCAGTAAAATATCACAAAACTAGCATTCATCCCTTGCACCATGAGGCACACAAGAAAATCACCGCCTAACCTTTTGGTTAAGCTAAGATCTTCTGCAAACCTCCTAGCACAAGGTATAAACACTATTTTCGCAATCTCTACTGCATGATTCGGGTTTAAGTGATAATTTTTATGTATAATTCTATTGACTATATAATATCGATTAGATTATTAAAAATAAGTAGAATAGAAAATATGAAGATAAAAATATCAGAAGTTGCCAAGCTGCCGTCACGTTTTGGCAATTTTAATGTCAAGGCTTTTAAAGAAGCGCATAAAGAGCATCTTGTCATCTACAAAGAGCCTTTAGATGACGCCCCAATTGTTCGTGTTCACTCGGAGTGTTTAACAGGTGACGCACTGGGCAGTCTTAAATGCGACTGTGGTGACCAACTCGCATTTGCACTGCACACCGTTGAAAGTGAGGGCGGTATGGTGATCTATCTGCGTCAAGAGGGTCGTAACATCGGTCTGCTTAACAAGATCAATGCTTATGCACTGCAAGACAAGGGCCTTAACACCATCGAGGCCAACCACCAACTTGGATTTGCTGCAGATGAACGCACCTATGAGATCGTCACCACGATCTTGGAGCATTTTAATATTAAGAAGGTCCGCCTGCTCACCAACAATCCCAACAAGATCAACTCTTTGGAAAATATTGAGATCATAGAACGACTGCCTATCATTATTGATGCCAATGTGCATAACGAGGATTATCTTCAAGTCAAGAAAGACAAGATGGGTCATTTACTGTAAAAAGTATTGCCAACACCTCTTTTTACATTGACGATGAAGTTCTTTTTAGTGCAGATGTTATATGATAAGAGTCAAATAAATTCAATTATTCTAAGGTAGATTTTCAATGAAATTTTTCACATTTTTACTTCTTGCTCTACTTCCTTACTCTCTGACAGCTGAAAGCGGTGAATGGTTTGTCGGTATCGAAGGCGGTATCACTGGAACAAAATCCTCAAGTGCTACAGCAGGAAGCGACTATGATTTTGGACCGGAATACGGTCTAAAGATCGGTCTTCGTGAAGACAATGGGCGTATGTACATTGGCGTTACTTCTTCAGATGATATTGGTGATGAAGTGAGTAAAACACTCAACCCATACATCGCACTTGAGGGTATCAGTGACGAGTTTAAAGTTATCGCCAAGTCAACGGCTAAATTCTTTTTTGGTGCACGCTTGGGCGCTTCTATTGCTGATGTTAACACTACCTCTACAACAGCTTTTATGGGTGGTCTGCAGACAGGACTGATCTTCATGCTGCCTGCCGACTTTGAGGTCGAGCTGGCCTACCGTCACTATTGGACCTATAAAGGTAAAGACACTGACTTCAATGCCGGTGCTTTCTATGGTGGTCTTAACTATAAATTTTATGCTTTTTAAGAGATCAACGTGAATATAAAAGCAGAACTTTTAAAAGACAATATCACTCTTGATGATCAATTTTTCACTTATGTCACAAAATATAAAGAGCACCTCAAAAAGTGGAACAAGATCCACAACCTGACCGGTGCAAAAAAAGAAGAGCTGATGGACAAGTTCATCTACGACGCTGTCTTTCCTGTCTCTTTTTTGCCTAAGGTCAACAGCATCTTAGACATCGGTACCGGTGCCGGCTTTCCAGGCATGATCCTTGCATTTGCTCTGCCTGAGACAGAGGTCATCTTGTGCGAACCCCTGCAAAAACGCGCCAGCTTTTTGCAGTTCATCAAAGCCGATCTTGGGCTCAAAAATGTCACCGTTGCAAACTGCCGTGTTGAAGAGTTGGAACCTCGACCTATCGACCTTGTCACCTCTCGTGCAGTAACAGAGACCTCTATGTTGATGAAACTGAGCGCACCTTTTGTCTCTAAAGGGAGTAAGCTGCTTTTTTATAAAGGCGAACGCGTTTTTGATGAAGTGGATGCTTCACTGAACCATAAGGTCATTCAGACACAAAACCGTCACTACCTTGTTATCGAAGTCTAAGGAGAATTCATGTTATTAAAAATACTACTTATTATCGCTGTTATCGCTGTTATCTACTTCTTCTTTATCAAAAAAAGCACCCCACTTACTAAAGAGCGTCATGACAATAAAAAGAGAAAAGATGATGAAGAGACCATGATAGAGTGTGCGACTTGCGGCACTTATATCAGTACTAGCGAAGCCATCGTCTCTTCAGGAAAATTCTACTGCTCGACAGAATGTCGAGACAAAGCGTAAGGCGTTACCATGCTTCTTTTTGGCCACCCTTACATCGACTTTGAACCGTTTTATCATATCGATGAGATCGATGAGATCGAACATACGCCTGCTAACAGTACTCTCTTTATTCATTTCAAAGAGGAGAATCTCGACATCATCAAACATATGCAGCAGAACCACCTCTCTTTTGCACTTGAAGCAACTGATTTGAGTGAAGTGGTCTTTGCACATAACCTAGGAGCAAAGTACATTCTTGTTAAAGAGAACTTGGCAAAATCAGCACAAAATGTTGCCGAGAACTACCTTTTTGATGCCAAAATCTTGTGCCGACTAGAGAGCGGTACCAACCTTGAAGAGAAGATCAGTGAAGGGATCGACGGGGTGATCTTTGCCCAAGCGATCATCAAAATAAGCAATTGAAAACGCTTAATATGCGTGTTGCTTTCTTAGTTCTTATCTTCATACTGTTTAGCGGTTGTTCTACCCGTTCTGCAAGCACTGGTACATCCTCACAACATGTCAACCATAATGATCTTGACAAGCTCTATCCCTATCACAACAGATGGCACCAGACCCCCTATAAACTTGGCGGTTACGGCTCACAAGGCATCGACTGTTCTGCCTTTGTTCAGAGAGCCTACTACGACCTTTTTAATATGAAGATCCCTAGGACAACTAAATCTTTAACCAACTACGGAAAAAAAGTATCCCGATCGACCATCAGAACCAGTGACTTGGTCTTTTTCAAAACAGGTTACAACACTCGTCACGTTGGTATCTACTTGCAAAATGGTGACTTTATGCACGCCTCTTCAAGCAAGGGCGTTATTATCTCCAGTATGAATAATGGGTATTGGAAAAAACATTACTGGATGACGAGACGAATTAAATAATCACCCTCTTTATTTCAGGATGCAGGCCTACTAACACCTCATACCCTATCGTCCCGGCAGCTTCAGCATAGCGGTTTACATTCTCAAAGATCACCAACTCTTCTTTTGCACCTGTAAAAGAGCTATTGTCCATAGAGATACGACCAAGAAGTTGTTCGCCATCGGGTGTTGTGTACCTGTTTGAAGCCGCTCGGATCAGGCCATCCGCATAACCTACATCGTAGGTTGAGACAACCATCTCTTTCTCTGCTCTAAACGTTGCATTATAACCGACATGCTCACCTTGTTGAAGTGTGCGCGTAGCAATTTTTTGTGCTGTTAATGTCATCACCGGTTGTAAATCAGGTTGCTCAAGTGTTTCGTCCATCTCTAGACAACCATAAGCAGCTATCCCTACCCGAACCAGATCTTCGTCAAACTCTTTAAAACGAAAGGCGGCTGCTGAGTTAGATGAGTGAAAACGCGGTATTTCATAACCATATTCAGCTTGAAGAGCCAACACTTTTTCTTTTACTTTTTCAAAGTTTTTTCGCTGCCAAAACCACTCAGAGCTCAAAGTGTCTGCACTTCGGTTGTGAGTAAAGACCCCTTTTAAAACAAGTCCTTGTTCACTGATCTGAGAGAGTGCCTTTTCAACCTCATCCATCGCAACACCATTACGGTGCATCCCCGTGTCGACTTTCAGTTCAACAAGAGCGCCGCGCGGCATCTTCTCTATCTGAGAAAGTGCATTGATCGCATAGCACAACTTCTCATCAACGAAATACTCATGCCCTGCAAAAACTAATATTTTTTCAAAGTACTCTTTTATCTCGTTTGCTTCATTAACATTATGAACCACAGCTTCTTTGATGCCATACTCATGTGATAGTTTTGCCATCTCAAGAAGGCCATGCCCATACGCGTTGTCTTTTAAGACCACCGCTATTTTAGAGACAGCACCAACTTTTTGTGCGATAATGTCGAGATTATGAAAATATGCCTTGCGGCTGAGTCGAATAATTGCCATGTGCGATTATAGCAAGAGAATGCTTCGCAAGGGAAATCGGAAATGGGAAATCGGAAATGGGAAATCGTGAAGAAAATTTAAATAGAAGGACAATTAAGCGATTGCCTGGTGAATTTGAAGAGCAATCCTTTGTACAACTCATTTTTCCACATGCTAACAGCGACTGGGCACCTTACTTGCAAGAGGCTTCACGGACATTTGTAAACATTGCGATGAGTATTGCAAAATTTGAAAACTGTCTGATTGTCTGTGATGATGTTGATAGAGTCAAAGCCTACTTTTCTACAACTGCAAACATCTATTTTATTCAAGAGGAGAGTGATGACACCTGGGCAAGAGATTGCGGCGGTATTACTATGATCGAAAACGGTGAGCCGACGGTGATTGATTTTACCTTTACCGGTTGGGGCAATAAGTTTGATGCCTCGCTCGACAATGCACTCACCTCTAAACTTGCCGACTACTATGATGCTGACTACAAAAAACAGCGTTTTATTCTTGAAGGCGGGGCTATCGAATCCAATGGCAAAGGCATCTTACTCACAACCACAGAGTGTCTGCTCAACCCAAACCGCAACATCAAACTGACCCAAAAATTTGAAATAGAACATATTTTAAAAGAGAATTTCGGCACGCAAAAAGTACTCTGGCTAGATCACGGTTATCTGGCCGGTGATGACACCGACAGCCATATCGATACACTGGCCCGTTTTACGGACAGAGAGACGATCGTCTACGTCCGGTGCCAAGATGAAAACGATGAGCATTTTGAGGCACTGTCAAAGATGGAAAAAGAGCTTCAGACACTTCGAGATTTAGATGGCAACCCTTTCAGACTGATCGCTCTGCCGATGACGGATGCTATCTACTATGAAGGCGAGCGGCTGCCTGCCACTTATGCCAACTTTCTCATTGTCAACGGTGCTGTCATTGTACCAACCTACAACGACCGTCATGACCAAGAGGCGTTAGCGATCATTCAACAAGCATTTCCAAAAAGAGAGATTATCGGTGTGGACTGCTCGGTACTCATCCGTCAACATGGTTCACTGCACTGTGTGACCATGCAGTTTCCTAAAGAGGTTACTCTGAAAGTGTAACCCGAATTATGCAGTAGAGATTACTAAGTTAGTGTTTATGCTTTGTTTTAGGGTGTTTGTGAGAAATTTGAGCTTAACCTGAAGGTTAGGCGATAATTTTTCACATATGCCCTAAGACAAATGATGAATACTAGGTTGGTGATATTCTACTGGATAATCCGGGTTAAAAGGTACCCTGTGTCGATTCAGTAACAGGTTCGTCCTCTGACATCAGTATAGTGAAACCAGTGTACATAAAATAGCCCGAAGCAAGAGCGGCAAGAAAAATAAGTGTGATGCGTTTGATTTTGTCTGTTCTGTACATAAGGCGAATTATAACAGATATCCCCCTTTTCATCTTATCTTGATATAAATTAACACTTATGTAACACTTTTCTTTTATACTACTATCAACTTATGGAAGTTATAACTTAGGAGAATGAAAATGAAAAAGCTAGTTTACCTATCACTTGCCTGTGCTGCCGTGCTTAGTGCAGCAGAAGTCAAGATCGATACGATCTCAGTTGAAAGTACCATTTTAGAAGATGTAAGCGGTCATGAGATCAAGTCTGCCGATCTTGCAGAAGCGCTTGCAAAAAAGGTACCAAGCATCTCATTGGTGCGCCGTAGTGGTATCGCCAACGATATTATCTTGCGTGGACAGAAAAAAGACAATATCAATGTCCTCATCGACGATGGAAAGATCTGCGGTGCCTGTCCAAACCGTATGGACCCGACAACCTCACATATCGCGACTAACAATGTCGAGAGTGTTGAGATCATTGAAGGGCCTTATGACG
>JAUWLG010000039.1 GCA_030613795.1 Helicobacteraceae bacterium | reverse complement strand
TGGTGCCTTGTCTATTATCGTGATCGATCTAATAAAAGGTGGTTTGAATAAATCACTTTACGTAATGATCTCACTACTATTTTTCCTCCTTGACCTTGGTGCTGTTATAGATGCAGCCGGTGTGTTCGCTGCAAACGGGACACAACTTGGTTTCTTTGATGTCCTGCTGATCGATGGTCTTGCTATTTTGGCACAATTCATCATTGTCATCGCATCTATGATGTTCATTCCATTGGCACTGACATCTAAGCGTTTCCATGAGTTCTCTTACCCTGAGTTCTTTGCACTGTTCTTGTTTATGATCGCAGGCTTCCAGTTTATGGTTGCAACAGACAACCTTATCTTGATCTTTGTCGGTCTTGAGACGGCTTCATTGGCACTTTATCCAATGATCGCGCTTCATAACCGTAACAAGTCGTTCGAAGCAGCGGTTAAATACTTTACTATGGGTGCGTTGGCAGCCGGTCTGTTTGCATTTGGTTCAATGGTATTTTACGCACTTACAGGTTCAGTTGAGATCCACCAGATCGCAGCAGTACTTGCAGCAGACAACTATGCAAATATCGGTTATGTTCTTGTTGGTACAGTCTTCTTGTTTGCATCGTTTGCATTCAAACTTTCACTGGTACCATTTCATACATGGACGCCGGATGTTTATGAAGGTTCTTCTGCAGCACTGGCAGGGTACATGTCAATCGTACCTAAGATCGCCGGCTTTGTTGTAGCTATGCGTCTTTTTGAGTTCCTTATCCATTCTGGTGTTGTCTGGTTAGAGGTCATTCTTTATGCAATGGTCGTTATTACAATGACAGCAGCAAATATCTGGGCAATGGTGCAGAATGATGTTAAACGTATGCTTGCATACTCGTCAGTATCACACGCCGGTTTTGTCATGGCTGCTGTACTCATCGGTACAACACAGGCTAATACAGCACTGTTTTTGTACTGGGCACTGTTTAGCTTTGCTAACCTTGGTGCCTTCACGATGTTATGGGTAAGTCGTCAAAAACAGCTTCTTCCGGGTCAAAGTTCAGATCATCCGTTTGAGAAGTTCTCTGGTATGTTCCAAACATCTCCTATACAGGCGACATTGATGGCACTATTTATGCTTTCACTGGCAGGTCTGCCACCATTCGCACTGTTCTGGGGTAAGATCTACCTTATTGGCGCAGCAGTTAGTGGCGGCTTTACGGTTCTAGCACTGATCATGGCACTAAACTCGGCAATTGCAGGTTATTACTACTTGAAACTGATCGTTTATATGTTTATGCATGAGCCATTGCAAAGTGGTCAAGATTATCTTGTAAATGCATCGACTCCACTTAAAACGATTGTTGGTATGGCAGCTATTGTCACTATCTTCTCGTTTGTTATTGTAAGCCCGCTTATCGAATTTATCGGTGGGTTTGTTTACAACTCAGGATACTAAGCTTTTAGTATCTATTTTCTATGAGAGCTCTCTCTCATAGTCTTTCCTCTATCGTTTATAGCTACTTTTTATTCTCTCTTTTTCTGTATAGTTGTGTTTAAAGAATAAGGAATCATCATATGCGTTTAGTAATCTTATTTTTGTTGACTTTTACCTCACTGTTCGCACTCAAGTTTGACTACGTTATTCCTGAACCGGTTTTACAAGAGCGAATGAAAAAAGAGTTCCCTATCGTTCATAAGACAATGCTGTTAACGTTTCATGTCTCTAACCCAAAGTTGTATCTTGATGGCAAAAAGCAGCGATTTAACTTTACAGGTCAACTGCAGATCCCTAATATACAAGATGAGAAAGGTAATGCAGTTAGTGCTGTTGTCAGTGTCTCATCACGTATCGCCTATACCAAGGGTGGTAATCTATATCTGAGAAAGATCAAGGTTGTCGATATTAAAAGTAAGTTTATCGGTACCGATATGAAGTCAATGTTATATGGCACCATGGACCAACTGCTTAATGAATATTTTAAGTCACGTCCTATCTATTCATTAGAAAAAGAGAAGGGGATGGTCGGTGCAGCTGTTGAGTCTATACAAAATGTTGTCATTGTGAAAGATGGCGTGAAGATCATCTTTAATCTAGGCTAATACGGTAAAAAAACTACTGCCACTTCCTGAAAAGAACCATCCCTCTTTATGCTGCTTTTCAAGTTTTGGATAGAGTAAAAGAGCTGGTTCGAAAAGATCATTTGCTTCTGTCGGTGTCATCTCTTTGAGGGCATCGATTGAAGAGATATTTGAGAGTCTTTTATACTCATCTTTACTTAGCTCTTTGTAAAAGTGTTCACGAAAACCCTGATAGACTTTTGGGGTTGAGATATCGATATTCGGCGTCACTGTTTTTATACGGAGTGCAGGTTCATCAAACTCTTGTACGATCTCGCCAATACCCGATACATTAGCACTTCGATAGCCATAGACAAAGAACGGTACATCTGCACCCACTTTGGAGCCGATAGAAGCCAACTCAGTACGACTAAGACCCAGATGCAGTACCTCGTTACACATTAAGAGGTAGGTGGCTGCATCTGAGCTTCCACCGCCAAGACCGGCAAACGATGGGATCTTCTTCTCAACTTTGATGGCGTGACTCTGCATCAGACGTTCCAAGCTATCAGATTTAGTTGCTTCAAAAAGAGCAAGGTAGGCTTTATAGATAGTGTTCTGTTTTGTCTCACAGTTGAAGGCACCTTCGATAACAAAGTCATCACTCTCTTTTGCAACAAAGGTGAGGGTGTCATATAGGTCATTCACCAAAACAAAACGTGAAAGTATCTCATGGTAATCACCGCGTCTGCCGGTGACTTTTAAAAAGATGTTGACTTTGGCGTAGGCTTTATAACTCTTCATGTAGACTCACTCTGTTTAAAAGGTAGTGGACACCCTCATCGTCAAACTCAAAGATAGAGATACTCTCACAATTGTCGACCCAGTATGTCCCGTTTTCAGTCACTTCAAAATCACCCTTGAGAAGCTTCTGTCCCAAGAGTATAGTACTTCTCTCTTTGGTATAGACATTTTGTGGCATATTGAGGCTTTTTTTGATGTCGAGTGCTTTTTCCCCATCAAAATGAAACTGTCCCTCATTCAATCGTTCCAAGGCAGAGAGTATTCCGCCTTTAAGATCTAGCTTCTCAGCTATGAGTCGTCCAAGAGAACGGATATAGGTGCCTTCGGAGACAGTGGCTTCAAAGGTGACAAAGGGGTGGCAGTAGTGCAAAAACTTCATCTCATAGATCGTGGAGTGTATGGTGTTGAGCTTGACCTCTTTGCCCTCGCGTGCAAGATCATAGGCCCGTCTGCCATCGATCTTTTTGGCACTGAAGATAGGCGGATGGTACTCCAGTTCACCTTCTAAAGAGCAGATAGCCTCTTTGACCTTCTCTTCATTTAAAGCATCGAGTTTGTCGATCTGTTTGACCATCTCAATATCCAGACTGTCCGAGTGTGCTCCCAACCATAAGGTAGCACGATAGCGTTTGGGTGTTTTGTTTAAAAAGCGAAAGAGAGAGGTGTATTTGCCAAAGGCAACGATCAAAACACCTTTGGCAAAAGGATCCAAAGTGCCTGAAAAGCCCGCCTTGGCTGCATTGTACTTCCATTTTAGTCTGGAGAGGTACTGGTTTGAGCCGATGTTTGATGGTTTATACGCCACAAAGAGGCGGTCGATATTGTCTCGTTTCTGTTTTGCCATTATCTATTCTATATGTTTAGAGGTTTCAATTAAAGACGTTCGACAAAGGAGGCAAGGATGTCTCTGTGACTGCCACCGAAGTTAATGCTGAGTTTAAATTCACGACCCGCTTTAGAGACGCCGAGTACACGTCACGGACCAAAGATTTTGTGGCGGACAAGGTCCCCTTTTTTAAAGGCGGTGTTCTGTTCCACTTTAAGTTAACCCTCACACAGACCTGATTCGGTCAGGAAGCGACTTTTATTCAGGTCAGTTCTACGGCCTTTATAGAAACGGCTGTCGACATGAGAGAGGGTCAGTGTGTCTTTGGCACGGGTAAAGGCAACATACCCTAAACGACGCTCCTCTTCGGTGTCACTGCTATCTCCGATAAGCGGTAGAAAACCCTCTTCCATCCCGATAATAAAGAGATGTTCAAACTCCAGCCCTTTAGAGGCGTGGATGCTCATGATGTAGATACTCTCGCCCTCGACTTCGTCTTGGTCACTTTGAAGAGTAAGTTCATTTAAAAACTCATCGAGAGTGGCTTCAGGAGACTGTTTTATGAAATCCCGGAAGAGACCGTAAAACTCATCCATATTGGCAACACGTTCACTCTCATCCGGCATGTTTTTGTAGATATCTTTGAGCTTGAACTTCTCTTCTAACGTGTCGATAAAGTCATATGTTGAATGCTCAGCGACTTCTATTACTTCATCGATGTCAGCAACAAACTTTTTGAGTGTCTGTGTATTTTTCTTTTTGACCAAGGCTTCGAGTTCAGCAACGCTGCTCTCTTTGATAAAGTCATACATAGAGACGGCTTTGGTGATCGCTGCCAACTCTATCTTCTCAACACTGGCTTTACCCAGACCGCGTTTTGGTTTGTTGATGATACGCTTCATTGAGAAGTTGTCGTGAGGGTTGGTGATGAGACGGATGTAGGAGATAAGGTCTTTGACCTCGGCACGATCGTAAAAACGCAGGCCGCCGACAAGTTTATAAGGAACACCTGCACGGTTGAGACCCTCTTCAAGCGAGCGTGAGAGGGCATTGACACGGTAGAGGATGGCGATCTCTTTAGGCGAGACGCCTTGGTTGATAAGCTCGGTGACCTTAGCAGCGATCTTACGAGCCTCTTCGTTTTCATCACGAGAGCTGAGTGTGACAACAGACTCGCCGCCCTCACGTGTAGCGATGAGCTTTTTACCAAGACGTGAACGGTTATGTTGGATAAGTTCATTGGCCACATTTAAGATGGCAGCGCGGGAACGGTAGTTATGCTCAAGTTTGACGACGGTAGTGTTTTCAAAGTCCTCATGGAACTCCAAGATGTTACGGACATGCGCCCCGCGCCAGCCATAGATACTCTGATCATCATCGCCGACAACGCAGAGGTTGTTGTGGGTTTGACAAAGTTTGCGAAGAAGTCTGAACTGCAACTCATTTGTATCTTGGTACTCATCGATCATGATGTACTGGTACTGTTCACTGGTACGTTTGGCCAGCTCTTCATTTTCATCGAGCAGCTTGTAGGTAAGGGCTAAAAGATCATCAAAGTCGACGAGGTTGTTTTCTAAAAGATAGGCTTCATACTCTTCGTATATTTTGGCGATCTGTTTATAGTTTTTAAGTTCAGCCTGTGCATAGGCCTGTCCCGGTGTGATCAGTGAGTTTTTATAACGCGATATCTCACTGGCAATAAGCGGCAGAGGCAACTCAGCGTTGATCTTTTTTAAGATACGTTTTTTGTCATCTGTATCGATGACGACAAAGTTGTTTTGACGTTTTAGCAGATGGATGTTGAATTTCAGAAAGAGCAGACCAAATTTATGGAAGGTACAAAGCAGCGGCGGATATGAGGTCGGATTGATCATGGCGAAGGCACGTTCTTGCATCTCTTTAGCTGCTTTGTTGGTAAAGGTAAGGGTGAGTGTATTGTTTGGAGCGATGCCAACGACGTCTAAAAGATAAGCTAAACGTGAGGTAATCGTCTTGGTCTTACCACTACCGGCCCCCGCTAAAATGAGTAGAGGACCATCGATCTGTTTAACGGCTGAACTTTGCGATTCATTTAAATTAGTAAATATTTTATCCATTGTAGTCTGCTATCTTTTTATGTATATAGTTAAATTATAGCAAAATTGATCTAAATAATGTAGACGTATGGCATTTTGACCTTTTATTGACGATTTAATAGTTTTATAGTGGATTTATAAAAGTTATATTGTCAATTTATAATCACAAAAATGTTTAATAAGTAGAGATTATCCATATACCTTGTATTTGTTTATAATTCTGCGTTATAATGTTTCAAATAAAATTATCTTACGTAAAAGGACAGCTTATGTTAAAAGATTTTGCAAAACTTCATACTTTTTTGACCGTTATCAAAGAGAAGAGTTTTTCTAAGGCATCTGCAAAACTTGGAATCTCTCAGCCGGCAGTAACACAACAGATCAAATTTATCGAAGAGTACCTCGACACAAAGATCGTTGAGCGTAAGAAAAATGGTATTAAACTGACTAAAGAGGGTGAAGACCTTTACCGTATTGCAACACGTCTTGAAAAAGCGATCAACTCAAGTGAAAAAGATCTGCTGAAGATCATTAATAAAGAGTTCACATTTATCCTGGGCTCTTCTTATTCTATCGGTAACTATATCATGCCGCGTTACCTTGGTGCGATCAAAGAGAAGATCAATAATGAAGTCTATATGAATGTGGGTCTCTCTGAAGAGTTGATCGACGCGATCGAAGATAAAAAGATCGATATCGCTCTGATCGAATCACCTGTTTTCAGAGACGGGATCATCTATCGTGAATGGATGGATGATGAGTTGGTTATCTTCTCTAATCAACCGATCCCAAAACAGCTTCGCCGTGACGATATGTATACTTTTGACTGGATCTGTCGTGATGAGAAGTCGCATACTCGCCGTATTACCTCAGAGGCTTTTGAAGAGATCGGTGTTGAGTGTGCAAGTTTTAATGTTATCGGTGTAGTGGAGAGTCCAACAGCGATCAAAGAGTCGATTTTGCGTTCACCTAAAGATGCAGCACGTCCAGTTGTCTCAATAATTTCACGTCACGTTATTCAAGACGAATTGGCAAACGGGACGCTTTTTGAGGCGCGTATCAAAGGGCAGAAGATCGAACGTAAATTGTATATTGCTTACAGTAAAGATCGTAAACATGATGCCTTTGTTGATAATGTAGTCAATTTTCTACTCTCCCTAAAAGTTCCCAAAGCTTAAACGTTCCAGCTTCGGCACACCTTGTGCTGAAGTTCACCACTCGACGATTAGCACGACTCACAATTTAGTTGTTCGCTGTAGTGAGCTGTTGACTCTTCTGCGCTGTCGGGGTCACTTCAGCACAATCTACACCAAAACAAGGGTACCGCTCGCGTAGCGATGTTTCCTCGAAATCTAAAACTTGAGAGCTGTTAAGAAAAAGCCAACTTCTTGGCTTTTTTAAGCTCGGAACCAAAGCATATGTACGAAGTACCTGCGACGGAGACCTTTCTCGATGAACTTCGCCATCTTTTTAGTGCTCACCAATTTTCTACAATATGATAAAATACTCTAAAAACAAAGAACTAGCATGAAAACAACAATTACATTTATCGGCAATGGCAATATGGCACTTTCAATTGCTCAAGGTTTAAAAGATGACTATGCTATCGAAGTGGTTGGTCGTAATATGGCGAGGCTTGATGCTTTTGAAGAAGCACTTGGTAGTAGTGTTAAAAAATCCACATTGAACGCGTTTGATATTCAAGGTAAGACCATTATGTTATGTGTTAAACCTTATAACGTTCAAGAGGTAGGAGCACAGTTGGTTGGTGAGGCTAAAGTGGTTTATTCGGTTCTAGCCGGGACGACGTTAGAGACACTTTCATCAAACATTAACACAAAAGCCGTTGTTCGTGCTATGCCGAATCTTGCTGCGACTGTGAAAAGGTCGATGACGACGTTAACAGGTGATGCTGCTTACCAAAAGGAGGCAGAGACACTTTTTAGTGCCATTGGCCCAGTCAGATGGTTGTCGTCTGAAAAAGAGATCGATATTGCAACAGCACTTGCGGGCTCTGGCCCAGCGTACTTAGCGTTGATGGCAGAAGCCTTAGCTGACGGTGCTGTCAAACAAGGTCTGAAACGTGATGACGCCATGGCTATTATGCGTGGACTCTTTGGCGGCTTTGGAGAGCTTATTCAAGAAGTTCATCCAGCACTGTTAAAAGATGGTGTTATGAGCCCAGGTGGAACAACAGCGGCAGGTTATGGCGCGTTGGAAGATGGCAACGTCAGAGCTGCCTGTATAGATGCTGTCGAACGGGCATATAAAAAGGCTGTAGAACTTTCTTAAGTCGTTATAGAGAAGTTTTTTTTATCTTCTCTCAGTCGCGTCAAGCGGACAACTTCTCAATCCGAAGATAGCATACATCGGACACCATTTCATCAAACCTGTTACAGTAAGAATACCTCCAACAAAAGCAAGCGCTAACCCATAAACATTACTCATTGCAAATGCCATATACGCACCTGCGACCATACTGCCTAAACCAATTACAAACCGAGCTACTATGTCGAACTTTCCAAGATTGATATTCATCTTATTTCCTTATTAATTAATACAGAAACTATACCTATAATAAAAAGTGATGTCTGTGACTTTGTCACATATCAAAATAGATGAAGTGATTTTTTAAATTAAAGAGGTGTTTTTAAAGCAATATTTTTTAATAAAGTCGAAATTATGTGAAGTATACTAAGCTTTATAATTGGCGATATGAGGAGATAGTATGAAATTTGTAATAGTAATGTTAGTTCTTTCATTGAGCATGTTTGCTCAAGACAGAGAACGTGAAGAACTAAAAAAAGTCATGAACTCTTTTGCTTCTGCAATGGAACTTATTCAGCATGGAATCCTGCACAATAATATTGATGAGATGAATAAGGGTGCAAAGATGTTAAGAACCGATGATGAATCATTTCTTGAAAGTCATGGAAAAGCTCTGATAAGACATATGCCGGAAAACCCAGAGTTTGCAAAAGCATACGCAAAACGAACAGGAGAAAAGATTCGTAGCTATGCCGACAGCTTAGATGAGCAGATAGGAAATAGAACAAAGTCTTACAGTAAGATCTCAGCCACCTATACCCATATCTTGCATGAGTGTGTAGGGTGCCATCAAAAAATTCGTAAGCGATAGTTGACTAGAGAAGATAGAAAAGCAGTAAAAGGAAGTTTCAAAGTAGGTTTAGTTTGAAAATGAATGAAGTGATATTGTAAACAAGAAAGGGACTTTTAAAGCAATTTTTTCTTTAATCGCGGCGGAAACTGACGAAGTGTACTTCTGTACATGAGTTAGTTGACAACAAAGAGTAAAGGAAAAAGTGTTTTAAAAGTGGTGGTTATCTCTCTACCATTAAAAAGGACTTATTGGCCTAAAGTGTGTTGTTTTTAGAAGTCTATATAGTTCTGGGACGGTTCAAAGG
>JAUWLG010000020.1 GCA_030613795.1 Helicobacteraceae bacterium | reverse complement strand
ACCATCATTGGTATTCGGGCCGATAACATTGGCAATATTGCCGCTGCTGAGAACGATACCGCTCTCAAATCCGATAGAGCTGCTACCGTCATTAAAGATACCTGCTGCTACATCTGCACCGGTATATCTCACATTGGAGATCGTCACGCCCTCACCAAGAATCGTATTGGCCAGCTGCTCCGGTGTATATGAAGAATTGGTCGTTAAGGCAAACGAACTGCCAGCACATATCAGCCCCATCCATAAGAGCGAAGGTGAAATAGATCTTTTCATTATCATTCCTTTTTGTTACATAAAACTCTCTGAGACAAGAAACAAGGAGAGTCTCCTTTCGTGTTGATCCTCACTAGGCAAACCTTGGGGAACTTTAATAACTACTGATGAAATAAAATACGAAAATTTACTCACTTCTTGCAGCCTTATATTTCGACTTAGTGTCGATATAGGTTTTTACCTGTTATAAAATATTTTATGGAAAAGAAGCTTAAATTATATTTAATTTAGTTATTTCTTATTTATAAGCTGAGCAAAAAGAGAAATCAAGACTTCGCATTTTGTGTTTTTATAGGTTAGACCTGTCAACATGATTGTATACGTATTGATAAATCATGTGTTCCAGGTATGAAATGGTATATCCTTAAATGCAGGGAATACATCTTTAGTTGGGAACCTCATAATGTGCCTAAACAGAAGCACTAGAACAGTAGAGATAGGTTTTTCGGCACTTGTACGAAGTAATAAAGGTTTTTTGCAAGATATTGAATTTCATCCCTGAACCTTAGTCCTTTTGACGAAGCATTGTTAAATACTAAAAATAGGTAGTAATTTAATTTCTGTTTACTCTATTATTAGACAATAGAGGAATTGAAAATAAAGGGCATCTATGAGAAATCGTATACTATTTATTGGAAGCATTATATTTGCTTCTCATGTTGTCTTCGGTGAGACCTTGGTGGCACTTCCGCAACCCGCTCAGATGGTCTCACAAATTCCTATCCATTTTGAACAAGAGATAGCAGCTCAATTGGTCTCTCGAGGTTTGGAAGATCAAGCTGCAAAAGAATTTTCTCAAAACAGTGTAGAAGATGTATACAGTGCTACGCTTTTAACGCATATGATCACAACAAAATTAGGTATCGAACGTACAAAAGTACATGCCTATATTGCCTCTCAAGCTTTGTTCCAAAAACGTGTTGATCTAAGAGCACACGGTGATGTTGTTGCAATGGTGCAGCAGATCAAAGGCACCTCTATGCAAAAAGAAGACCTAAAAGCCATTGAAGAATATATTGCGATAGTGTAGATTCCCTTTACCTATAGAAACGTTGTCTATATTTCAGGGTTGCTGATGATCGAGGCTGCGTTGGTAAGTTGTATTTAGAGTGTTGTTTTGATGAATTCGGAAACTGACTTTTAACACCGTTTGAACAAGATGAGGTCTTACTGTCATCAATGTGTTTGACTAAAACATATGTAACTCGTCACTTTTTATATTACAGTTATCTTTTTAGAATAAGCCATAAAGGAAGTGAAATTCCTATGAGATAGTGGTTACTGTTTAGGGTAGAGTCAATTTTTGTATTTGATTCATAGAATTTCTCATCTCCAAAATCTACATCGATGTGGGTATATCTGTACTCTGCAAAGAGCAAAACGTGACTGTAGATCGACCATGCTATGCCGGTACTAAAGTCCCATCCGAATGAACTTTGAGTGGTTTCACTGATCTGTACTCCAAGGTCTGACTCTCGACTGATAACGATGTCACAAGCGCTTGCTGACAGTCCTAATCCCATGTAAGGCTTCCATGTGTCATCAGGATATCGAAACATAACGGTGGCTGAAACTGCTAAGGGAGTTATTTTGGCTGTTGCACTGTTCGCTTGGAAGGTATAGAGATCTGCTCCTATACCAATCCAGGAATCATGACTTAACCAGCCGACAACTCTCATGCCGTAAATATTTGAGTTACCGTTAATTGGTTCACTAGCTGTTTTAGTGGGAACATAGTCAAGTAAGGTGATATTAACATTGCTATTTTTTGTATTTGAGAGTCCACCATATAGATCAAGGGTCACTTCAGCAAAGAGCGTTTGAGGCAGAAATAGTATGGGAAAAAGTAAGTAAATTAATCTCATAGGCATATATCCCTTTCACTTGAATCATGCTACGAATTAAAATTATTGTAACCACAGTAGACTTAAGGGCATCTCTAAAAACCCTATATGGCCTCAGCGCTACAGGGAAATTTTCAATCAAGGCAGTTGCTTTCTTGCGTAGCCGAAGCTACGGATGGAAGTAACTAACGCCGAGAGGGTGTTTCTCTGTAGCGCCCTGTGGGAGGCGATTTGAAACACGACCTTCGCCCCTTTTTTTTCTTGCCTTAGCTACGGCTAGGGCTTCACAGAAAAAGTGACAAATCTCATACTTCAAATCGCCTCTGAGTCCGCATAGGGTTTTTAGAGGTGCCCTTAACATAGGGTTGTCTTCTACCGTGAGAAAAGGGGAAAATAGAGGAAACGTTTATTCGTTTACCTCTTAGCCGTTATAGATTAGCTATTGCAGCGGCTGGGATAACGGCAGCATTACCTGCACGTTGAACGGTTCCATCTGCCTCAATTTCATAGATATTTAGATACATATTACCGGTTTGGTGATGATCAAGGCTACGTTGCCATGCTGCATCCAGAGAGCTGTTGTCATAAAAGAGGGTTTTGACCGTTGTCTGTGGTACAAACAAACGTGTTGACGAAGTGACCAGCATATATGTTTTTGTGAGGTCAAAGGTGTTCATCGTAAAAAATGAGCTGTCAGTTCCATACGTCGGGTTGAGTGAAAAAGTACCGTTGTAACCATCATTAAACGCATGATCTTTGGCTAAAAGGTTAATGAACTCTGCTGCAAGTGTGCTAGATGTTATAACACTGTCTGCCACTTTTTCAAAGCTATCCATCATAATATAGGTGTCTTCAACAAGTTCGCTAGTGAGATTAAGATCGCTTTCATAAGAGTGAACAAGTGTGTCTTGAAGTGTCAGACCAAAATCTATAAACGAATAAACATCAAATCTTGATTCAGGCTCATCGTCAGGAGTGTTTGAACACCCCGTCAACATGAAAGCAAGTACAAGTGCCAAAAGCTTTGCCAAAACAGTTTTCATTGTTTTAGAAACTAACTTTCACACCGTTTGAGATGGTTGAGATGGTACTGCCGTCGATACGTTTGACAGCTAAGTAGATTGTTGTACTTCCTGCAAATGCAACGACCTGAGACCATTTAGAGCTGAGGGCATCTGTGGAGTCTATGTAAAGTGATATAGTATTGCCTGCGCTGAAAGTAGGTTCAGTAGAAGCGTATATCAGGTAAACAGTTGAGGTAGGAATAGTTGTGACAGTAGGGGCAGTTACTGTTAAGGTCGCACCATCTGCAGGCAAGATCAATGCAGTCCCGTTACTACTGCTGGTACCTGCAAAGTCAGGATTATTTATCAACAAGGTCAAAGATTGCGCTAACAACTCTTCAGTGTAAACAATACGATCTGCCATCTCCAAAATACGATCAGCCATAAGACCAATGTCATCAGAGAGTTTAGAGATCAGGTCTTGTTGCTCTATCATCGTGCTGTTGAGGCTGTCCATGTCGTTCTGCATCGCTACAAAATCAGTATAGGTCGTTGTTTCTGCTTGCGCCGAAAAACTGAGTAATAAAACTGTGAGAAATAAGCTTGATATGTACTTTGTCACGTTGTGCCTTTTATTGAATAAACTTATATGATTTGAATACTATACCATAAGTACTTCAAATAATATTGGTATGGGGTATTAAATAGATGTTGTTGCAATATTTGATAAAAAGGCGATAGAGCAAAATTTGTTTTTCTTATAATATAACTCTACTGATTTATGGTAATTTATGTAAAAATTAGAGAATAAATACTAGGTGCTTTTGCAGTAATGCTATAATCATCTCAAAGACTCTAAAAAGGTTTCTTATGGGCTGGACCTGTCAATATGATTATAAAGGTTACTGTAAACGTATCGAAAAACCGTGTGTTCCCGGTATGAAAGGGTGTATACTCAAAGGCAGTGACTACATCTTCAGTGGCGAACCTGAGCCTAAAAAAGAGGAAGAGAAAGAAGAGGAGATAGACTTCGCGGCACTTGTACGAAGTCATTAGAGTTTTTTTTAACTTTGGTTTACAAAATGTGCCTGACCCCCTCAGTTTAGAGCGGTTTTACATCACGCTCAAGATCGACAACCTGACCTTTAGTTCGAGGAGTATGCGATGAAAACTTTACTGATCTTACGCCATGCCAAATCGAGTTGGAAAGAGGCCCATCTCACCGACCATGACCGACCTCTTAATAAGCGTGGACATCGGGATGCCCCCAAGATGGGGCGCTTACTCCGAGACAAAGAGCTTGTACCGCAGCTGATTATCAGCTCCACGGCAAAACGTACCCGTAAGACGGTGAAGCTCGTAAGCGAAGCGTGCGGTTACGAGGGCGAACGGCTCTTTAGAGAACCGCTGTCCGCCGCTGAACCTGAAGCCTACATCGAAGCCCTCAAAGAACTCGACGACAAGTATCAACGGGTTATGGTCGTGGGTCACAATCCTGGCCTCGAAGAGTTGCTGGAACGCCTCACCGCAGAAGAACATACACTGCCGACGGCAGCCTTGGCCGAAGTTTCGTTGCCAATCCAAACGTGGCGTGAATTGGACGATTCCATTAAGGGTGAACTTATCAAGCTATGGGTGCCACGACAACTCTCTGCATGAAAGCCACTTACTAGTAGGATCAGATCATCAATTTTTATGAGTCAGAAAAGAAAGCTTTTTTCCTGAGGTAATAGAGCTTAATTATCATCCTCTTTTAATACCTTCCGTGAAGCTCTATCCACAAACATAAAAAGTCTATCGATATCATCTTTTTGATGCGACAGTTTATGTCCGCGTACCTTGACAAATGCATAATCCAACAGAGAAGAGACGCTAGATGTTTGCACCGTGATAAAAGTAGTATCCGAGTCCAATGGTGTAGAGCGTATTACCGTAAAGCGAGTGCTCAATGGCGGTCAGCAGGGTCGATCTGGTCTTTAGGTAGGTCTGTGCGAACAAGAGGCCTCCGAAGAAGGTGAAAATGACGGCGATCCAGTTTTCAAAGACAATGTGGACATAGGCAAAGAGCAGGGCATTGACAGTGACGAGAAGCAGCATTCGGCCTTCGAACAGCCTTTCATAGCGGTAAAAGAAGAAGTTTCGAAAGAGGACCTCTTGGATGAATGCCGAGAAAACAGGGTAGAACAGCATGACTGCCAACCAACGCCACGGCTCGGTTTTGACCAATACCAAAAAGATCTCAGGTTTATAAAGCAGCACAAAAAGCGTCATTGCCGCAGCGATAATAATGAACCTCTTCAATACAGCATAGAGTGCTTCGCGTTCGAAGTCGATCGCCAACACTTTGACCCCGCTGCTGCGTAAGAGCAGATAGGCGTAGAGAGATACCACCCACAACACCGGCATGATGGCCTCTTTTGGCAGCAACCCCCATACAATGAACAGCGGCGGAGAGATAAAGATCAGGAAAAATTCGGCCCATAGTGCAGTTTTATTCATGGCATATACTATAGCACAGCTGCATTACGGTTCGAGAACGAAGAGGTTGTTATTTTAGTCTTTATGTATGACAATATAATCATTTTTCATGATGGTTGCGTTGATATATTGTATAAAATGCAGATCTCCGCCTTTTCTACTATAATTGCATTAATATTACAAAAAGGAAGTGCCATGTGCGACTTCAACAACTTGGATGATGCGGCTAAGAGCGCGTATCACAAACAACTGACTAAATGTGCTGACTCTTTTGGCGGCACAAACTTTTTTCTTCAGCTTCTTGAGGCTATTCGCAAGACCAAGCCGCATCCATTGACGGCTAAGCACTGTGAGTTTCGTTTTTCTCGCGGTATTGTTAAGTGGGAGAAGGTGATCTTTAAAGACAAGTTTACACTTCTAACCAGCATTCGTGTGACTGAAAATGAAGATGGCAACCTTCTGCCTGCTAAGGATGACAAGTCGTACAAAAAGGTGATGAATCTTCTTCGTACACTTCAGCCTATTGAGTTTGTGGTCACGCCTAAAAACCAAAAAGACGGTGAAGGATTTACATTTCATGCCTTTGATATCGTCGACAAAGAGACAACGCGTATCAACCCTGTTTTTGATGCACTCTTTTTCTGTTCGGTAGACACCATCAAAAAAGTACTTAGCTACACACCAAAAGAGTCGTAGTGGACGGTCAACTGCGTAAGAATATCATCAGTGGCAAACGCGTTGCCATTGTTTTAAAACAAGATCAAGACACGGGCCTGTTGACCGATGGTGTTGTTCGTGACATCTTAACTAAGTCAGCAAGTCATCCGCACGGCATCAAAGTTCGTCTTATGAGTGGTGAAGTAGGAAGAGTTAAAGAAATCTATTAGATAGTCTAAAACACAAATAAACGCGAAATAAAGTCAAGATTGATTATAATCGCGATACTTATAATATATTACTTAGGAGCATGACATGGGTAGAGCCTTTGAATACCGTAAAGCAGCAAAGATGAAACGTTGGGGAAACATGTCTCGTGTTTTCCCTAAGTTGGCAAAAGCGATCGAAAAAGCGGCTAAAGAGGGTGGTGGTGAGCCGGATATGAACCCGAAACTTCGTACAGCGATCTTGAATGCTAAAGCGGAGAACATGCCTAAAGACAACATCGCTGCAGCGATTAAACGTGCATTGGGTAAAGATGCCAAAGATATGCTTGAGGTGACGTTTGAAGGTAAAGGACCAAATGGTGCACTTATCTTTGTAGAGTGTCTTACAGACAACAACACACGCTCTGTTGCCAACATCAAAAACATCATCAATAAAAATGCCGGTGAAATGTTAAACAATGGTGCACTTGACTTTATGTTCTCACGTAAAGCGATCTTTGAGTTTGCGATGACGGATGAGATGGATATTGAGGAACTCGAACTTGAGCTTATTGATGCCGGTCTTGAAGAGATCGAGGCAGAAGAGGGTGAGTGTATTGTTCATACCGACTACACTGACTTTGGAAACATGAGCCATGCGCTTGAAGATATGGGTGTTGAGCTTAAGAAGGCGACATTGGAGCGTATTGCCAATACACCTATTGAGCTCTCTGAAGAGCAGATAGAACTGCTTCAGCCGATGTTAGACAAGCTAGACGAAGACGAAGATGTCCAAGCCGTCTACACCAACTTCAGCTAAAAGTCTTAGCTTCAGCACATCTTGCACGAAAGTTTGCCTCTCCACGTGCACTAGCACGCTATCGGGCAAACTTTTCGCACAACCTGCACCAAATCTAAGACTTTTATAAGTTCTTAATTTCCGTCATTCCCGTGAAGACGGGAATCCACAAGTAGGTATTTCAAGACAATTTAGGTTGGTTACAGATGAGCTTCGCCATCTTTCTTAACACTTAACACATCGTACTAGTAATCAAACCCTATGCCATCATCTTCATTCTCCAACATCAAAAGACGACAACTTTTCTCTAAAATAGCCAACTGCTTTGCCATCTCATGCAGGTTACGGTTGTAAGCATAGATACCGTACCCTCGAATAACCATAATGTTGGTCTTATTATTAATAAAATATTTTGGAATCTCAGTGACGGCGCGGTCGTACCAGTCATCAAAGTTTTTTGGATCGTAGATGGTGATCTGCCCTAGCTCCTGATGGCCAAAATAGTCTTTTGGATCGATGATGTTGTGCTCTAGTGAATAGGCGGTTGTGAAGGGGGGCATAGAGAAGGTGATGAACTTGGCATCGGTGATCTTTTTATAGATTCCTTTGTGGATCCCTGCATCAATGCTGGCATCGTTCCAACGGTAATCTTCGTCAAAATAGAGTTCTAAAAGATGCTCATCATCAATGGCGTCAAAGATGGCTTCGTTAGTGTTGATGACAAAACGGTTGCTCTCAGTCTTGGCAGATAGAGCCCCGTGATAGATCCCATAGAAATCTTTACGAAACATAGAGAGGGAGAAAGTGGATAGTTGTTTGTTTAAACGTTGCTTATTCATAAAGACGATTGTAGCATATTATAGGTCTAGCTTCAGCACATCTTGTACCCAAGTGCGCCTCTCGATGCACAGCAGTGCATCTTCGGACTTACTTGGGCACAATCTGTACCAAATCTAGATCTATAATTATAATTTGTTGTGAGGGGTGCACCTTCTTACGGTGCAAATCTTTAATGTGAAAGGGTTATTTTAACTTGCCGTTACCATACTCTTCAAAAAGGTACTCTGTAACGATGTCGGCATCTTTATCTGTCATCGGTGCTTTAAAGTGAACGATCATTTTGTCGACCTTTCCTCTCCAAAATGCTTTAGACTGACGGCCTTGATTGGTAACATAACCAAAAGAGTGACAGGTAAGACAGTTTGCATTGACCTCGCCAAAACCTTTACCCATCTTGACTTCAAAAGGGATGTACGGAACTTCGATGTCACCTTCTACCTGTGCAAAAAGCGGTGCCATTGTTAGTGCTGCTATTAATAAGATTTTTTTCATCTATCTACTCCTTATACCACGTCTACTGTAACGACATCAATACCGTTAAACTTATAACCGCCGTGGTTCCATTTAATATCTTTTGCCAATGGCTGCTCTTGACCGATCTTGTTGATCGCTTTTGCCATGATCGTCATCTTTCCATACTTCATCGGTTTGATAGCTAATGAAAATCCTCTATAGGCGTAACGACCCGCTTCACCGCTGTCAAGTTTAGCTGACTTCCATGTCTTGCCGTTATCGATAGAGATCTTGACATCACGGATACCGTGACCGTCATCAAAGGCAACACCGCGAACAACAACGTGTGACTTCGTTTGAAGTACCGTGCCGTTTTCTGGGTAGCCGATAATTGACTTGACATTCATCTTAGAGATTGGTTTTGTCTTTTTAAACTTCTTCTCCGGTGTCTCACATTCACACTCATTGTCAGGTACACGGTAAGCAACATCCATAAAGAAGAGTTTTTTGTTCTTGTTCGTCACTGTGATGTTACTTAGCATTTTAACCCAGCTGTCTGAGTATGTACCCGGGATGACTAGACGAAGAGGAAAACCGTTCAGGTATGGAAGGTCTTCACCATTCATCTCATACGCCAAGATAACGTGGTCATCTAACTCATCGAGGTGAAGTTCACGGACAAAGTTAGGTGTCTCATAATAAGCAGCCGTCTCTTTACCGTTAAAACCGATCCACTCAGCATCTTTTTTAAGACCGGCTTGGTCAAGAAGATCACTTAGACGTACACCTTTCCATTTGGCACAACCCATTGCACCGTGACCCCACTGGATCCCGCCTGCAATAGGCTTGAATGCTGAACGACTGTTACCGCCGCACTGTAGTACGGCAGTGACTTCAACCTGCTCGAAATGAGCCGGGTCTTTTAAAAAGTCAAGAGTGATGTTAAGCTCTTTGTTAACAAGACCATCGATCTTGATATTGTAGTGTTTAGGATCGATGTGTGTCGGAATGTCCGGCATGTGCCAACGTACGAAAAATGCATCATTAGGTGTGATAGCATTTGCAAAAGTACTACGTGGTGACTCTAAAAGAGGTGGGCGATCTGAATAGGTGATCATTGGGCGTTTTTCAGGAAATGCGATAGTGGAAATCTTGCGATTGTCTATCGGTTGTCCTGTTACACCAGCTTCTAAAGAGGTTGCCATTGCAGCAGCAGCCCCTGCTAAAGATGTTTTGAAAAAGTCTCTACGTTTCATGCGGAACCCTTGATTGTAATGGCCGGATTTTATCATAGTTATAAGCTGACATAAAATAAAATATAAATGATATAATAAACAATAATATTGAATGTAACTTATGTATACAAGCAAAAATAATGAATTATACTATAGGCGTATAGCATATGACTATAGAAAAAAAGGGTTAGTATGTATTCGTTTAAGCAGTTGGAACTTTTTATCTCTTTGGCCCGAACAGAACGGGTTGTTGAGACGGCCAAAGAGTATGAGATGAGCCAGTCAGCCGTTTCGATGTCTATACGCGAGTTGGAGAAAGAGTTGAGCGAGCAGTTATTTGACCGCATCGGCAAAAAATTGATCTTGAATGACAGGGGACATCTTCTTCTAGAGAGGTGTGAATCGCATATAGAGGGGCTCAAAGAGATTTATGCCAACTTTAATGCTTCACAGCTTATGGGAGAACTGCGTATTACCGCGAGTGTTACCATTGCCGACTACCTGATGCCGTATCTTTTAAATGACTACCTTGGTGCTTATGAGGGCTTGAGTATTAAACTAAAAAGTGCCAACACCTTTGATGTCATCAAGCAGGTGAAAAGCGGGGAGTGTGACCTTGGATTTGTAGAGGGTGACTTTCTTGATGGTGCCATAGAGTGCAATGTTCTGATGCAAGATGAGTTGGTGGTGGTGAGCCGTGATGCTGAACTGCAAAAAAAGGGGGCGTTGTTTATAGACCAGCTTCTTCAAAAAAAGTGGATCTTACGTGAAGAAGGTTCCGGAACACGTTCGGTCTTTTTAAATGCCATCGCCCCTCTTGACAAAGAGATCAATATCTTTATGGAGTTTGAAAACATTGAGGCGATTAAAAACTTTTTGTTGAGTGATGATGCTTATGTTTCGGCACTGCCGCGTATCTGTGTTGCTAATGAACTCAAAGAGGGGAAGCTTTTTGAGGTGAAGGTGAAAAATATGGCTTTTGAACGTGATTTCATCTTAATCAAACGTAAAGATCGTGCCGAATCAGCATTGATGAAGCACTTTAAAGACTTTGTTATGCAACGGTTTGCGTAGTAGTGTTCTTTCTATAACGTTTTTCGTGAGCGATATTTTCACCGCAGGGGAAAATATTGCGTTCCTCGAACTTGTTAGATATTTATTTTATATCTATGTCATTACAAGCGTAATAGAATTCTTTTCCTAGTGCACTTACTCTTACCCAATTTGGATACGCTCCAAATGTTTCATTATAAAGTAACCCTAAACGGAGTAAATTATTTAAAGAAGCTTCAAGTTCATGTGAAAGTGATTTTTTTGACTTTTCACCATGTCGAACTAAGTTTTCTGGATATTCAGCTAAATTGACAGCTAGCTTTTCTCCTGTTAATCCAGACTCAATTTCATTTTTAGAGATAGCATCGAATATTTGAACTTCTAATTTTGTCATATTCTCTAATGCAGTTAAATGATTTCTTTTTATTTCAATACCAAAACTGTTATCTGCAGAGTTTGCTAATAAATAAGCCCACTTGTCTTGAAGAAAATCATCTTCTTCTAATGATGCAGATTGAAATAGAGGAATGGCAAGTTTCATTGAAATTGCTTTTGATGGTTTAGATAGGTCTCGTCTTTCCATTATCTCATTTGCTTTGTCAATAAGACGAATTTGTCTTTCCCAACGCATGTATTTTAATTTATCTTCAAATATACCCATACCTTGTTCAAGAGAACCAGAAATAAATTTCGCTATAAAACCACCAAACTTTTCACTTGTATCTATAGCTTTGGCAGCTGTTTTAGCAACTTCTTGTGTGGCTTTAGCAGTTTCAATTATTTCTTCACTCAAATACAGTTCCTTTAGTATCTAACGTTTGAGGAGAGCAATATATGACCCGCCCT
>JAUWLG010000269.1 GCA_030613795.1 Helicobacteraceae bacterium | reverse complement strand
GCTATCGCACTAAGTGCATTAACAACAACGGTAACAGCGGGTGATTTTAGTTTTGGTGATATGTTTAAAGACATGAAAGATGCAACAACAACAATGAGTCATGATGCTCGTGATACTGCGGATTCAATGAAAGACGGTGCAGTTGAGACAAGTAAAAGTGGTGAACGCACCATTACAAGTGTTAGTCATGATGCGCGTGATACAGCTGTAAAAGCGTCTGATGACCTTAAAACAAGTGAGATCGCCACTGTTAAAAGTGGTGAGATCACATCAACAAGCATAAGTCGTGACGTTCGTGACTCTACAGTTGAACTTGCAGAAGACACTAAAGACACTGCAACTAATGCAACACGTGACATGAAAGATAGCTCGACGATGGCTACAAAAGATTTCAAAGACTCTACAGTACAAGTTTCTCACGATTTCAGTGATTCAACTAAAACTATTTCTGGTGATGCGAGAACGTCGACTACGACTGTTTCAAACGATCTGCGTGACTCAACTGAAACAACATCAAACAACTTGAATGATTCAACAAAAACGACATCGAACAACTTGAATGATTCAACAAGAACGATCTCAAATGATGCTAGAACATCATCAACGACAGTGTCTAACGACCTGAGAGATTCTACAGACAGTGTCTCTGATAATGCAAACGATACAACAAGAACGATGTCTAATGATGCTAGAACATCATCGACGACTGCGTCTAACGACATGAGAGACTCTACAGACAGTATCTCTGACAATGCAAATGATTCGACAAAGACGGTATCTAACGATGCAAGAAAATCGAGTGTAGAAGCATCTAATGACGCTAGAAAATCAACAGACTCAGTGTCTGACAATGCAAGTGACTCTACACGTTCAGTTGCAAACAATGCAAGTGAAGCAACACGTACTTTGTCAGAAAGTGATTATGCTGACTACAAACGTTATAAAGAATCTCAAAAAAAATAGCAGATTAGCTTTTTAGCGTTTTCTTTAGCGGGGAGCATCTGCTTCCCCGTATTCATTCCTCTTCAATTTATATATAAGACATAGTTTCTATCTTTTATCTGTAAATTCAATTTAGGAATTATGATGAAAAAAGTCTATAAAAATATATTATTAACTACATTTGTAAGCTTCGTACCACTTACTCTTAGTGCTGACACCGACAGTGTAAATACCAAAGAAAATACTATAAATATTACCGTGCCAAAAGCACCGGATGCACCTAAGGTTGAGGCTGTTGTACCTACTGTGAATCTTATTGTTGACGGTCAAAAAGTCTCTGAAATAAAAGAAGAGGAAGTCAAACCTCAAATAGAGGAGAATACCACCGCTTTTGAGTTTATTGGAGGTAAAAGATTTCCCCCGAACTACTATAAAAAAGAGAAGACTAAGACCTCTGAAAAGGTAGAGGTCGGTGAGGTCAGCAACGCAAGAATAGCAGCCTATCTGCAAGGACCGTTGATCTCTAAAGATGAAGCGAAGTCAAGGTTAGAAGCAGCCGGTTTTACTCTGTTGGCTACCTACAAGGTCGACAAAAAAGGAAAAATCACATCAATGGTCTTTACCGACCAGGATATAACGGCCTCAGCGTCAAAAGAGGGCAGAGGATTTGCAGGTTCACTGCGTCTTTTGGTAGATGAAAAAAACAAGCAGATCAGCATCACTAACCCTGTCTATGTCATGAAAGCGTTTATGCAAGATGATTACAACAATGAACTTGCTTTAGCAACACTAAAACGTCTGCGAGATAACTTTGACGGTCTGCAAAACTCAAAAGATGTGGTAAAGTTCATCAGACTGCCACGTTATAAATTCATGAACAGCATGCCGGTCTATGAGGATATGAAAGAGGTCGCTTCGGGTAAAAACGAGGCACTGTTGGCAAAGGCCAGAAAGTCTAAAAAGATCGTTTATGAGCAGAAACTTGGCAATGGTTCAGTCGTTCTGGGTGTCAAACTCTCAAAAAGAACAAGCAAGTTTGTTAAAAAGACGGGCTATCAAAACAGTGAGTTGTTACCGTATCCTGTCTTGATCGAAAACGGCAAAGCAAAGATCCTTGCGCCTAAGTACTATATCGCTGTGATGTATCCGCTTCTTTCGATGTCGGAGTTTATGACCATCGCTACAGTACCGGGTGCTATCTCAAAAGATTGTGACAAGATCTTTCGCTAATAGTTGATGAGATGACAGACAAGCCTAATTCTGACCAAGAGTCTAAAAAGCCAACCACTACTGAATCCAGAGATTGTTGCCAAGGAGCCTATGGCTATATGAAAAGAAGGATGGGGTTGTTAAGTGATGAGGCAGATAAAATAAAAGATAAAGGTCAAAATTCATTTGACAAATAAGCTTTTCATGTCAGTTTGCAATTTGTAGAAGCAACACTTAAAACTATAAGAAATATCAGCTAAATTTATATATTGCTACTGTAATATGGCATATTAAAAGACTGAATTTGGAGCCAATGTATGCGATTAGCCAACTACACATATAAGAAAGACTGGAGTGCAGCCTTAGATACTTCATTAGATTCACTTCAAACCCTGATCATTGTTTTCGGCTCATCCAAGACTGAAATCGTTAAAAAACCTCTTGACGAACTGCTCTCCCATTTTCCTCTTGCAACGATCATCGGTGCATCAAGTGCCGGGGAGATCGCCCAGGATGAACTGCTTGAAGAGGCTTTAGTCGTTGCCGTGATACGTTTTGACCATACTGCTATTCGCTTGGTCTCACAGGTGATCACCAACCCTGAAGAGTGCTTTAAGAGAGGTGTGGTCTTGGCTAAAAGCCTATTGCAAGATGATCTCAAGGGTGTTTTTATCTTGAGTGACGGGCTCAATGTCAACGGTTCACAATTGACCAAGGGAATCAATACGGTGCTGCCTCAAAATATTATCGTGACCGGCGGTCTGGCTGGGGATGATGACCGTTTT
>JAUWLG010000259.1 GCA_030613795.1 Helicobacteraceae bacterium | reverse complement strand
CCTTTTTCTTGCTTGCAATCCGACAGACTCCTAGTGATATGAAGTAATTAAAAAAATTTAAACAACCCGATAGGTTTATCAATGACGAAAAGTCGTAAAGTACGCTAAAAACCACCGTGCACTCTCCATTGAAAAAAGAGTGCATAAACCACTTTTACCTCGCTCTAACCAAACTTACTGTATTATCCAAAAAAATATAATTTAGAGGTCATCGCTATGAAAGTTACTTTCGCACACGTACCACGTATTGCTAGCAGAATCGCTATTGAACTTAACAAAAGCGGCCTAGTCACGATGACTAGCGGTCTTGAGCCGATTGCTAAAGAAGCAGAAAAGATCTTTGTAGAGAGTGTTAAAAAAGAGCATGAACTCGAAGAGCGTGTTAATGAGATGCTTGATGACAACGTAGATGACATTGAAGAGATGTTGGCAGACGAGCGTCAACTTTTCTATATGATCAAAAAGAAGCTTGCACCTGAATATGGTGTGATTCTTTCGTATGAAGATCGTTACTCTGATATTGCACATAAAGTTCTTGATGCTCTTTATGAAGAAGATCTTATCAACTACGATGTAACAGAAAATCGTATTAAAAACGTTATTTACAATGCCATCACAGGTTATATTGCAAGTAACGATGAGATCGATGACGCTGTTATGGACAAAATCCGTTCATACAAACGCCGCATTATCCCAGGTACGGAAGAATTTGACATTATTCATGAAAAACTTTACAACGAAGAGCTACAAAAGAGAGGACTTGCCTAATGAGCGCTGTTTACATCTACCTTGAAAACGGAACATTTTTAGAGGCATCATCTTTTGGTGCAGAGACGACACTAGTAGGTGAAATCGTTTTTAACACCTCGATGAGCGGTTACCAAGAGATTATGTCTGACCCTTCGTATGCAGGACAGTTTGTGACATTTACAGCACCGGAGATCGGTAATGTCGGTGTTAATGCTGAAGACATGGAGTCTAAGAGCGCACATGCCAAAGGGATGATCGTACGCCAATACCAAGACCGTTACTCAAACTTTCGTGCAGAAGGTTCACTTGCAGACTTTTTGAAAGAACACAATGTTATGGGTATCTGTGATATCGATACACGTTACCTGACTAAGATGCTTCGTGCTGAAGGTGCGATGATGATGGTCGCTTCGACAGAGATCCGTGACAAAGAGGAGCTTAAAAAAGTTCTTGAATCATCTCCGCGTATCGAAGAGGTTAACTACATTAAAGAAGTTAGTACCAAAGAATCTTACGTCCATAAAGATGGTACATACGATGCAGTCAACTTTAAGTACAACGACGCACCTGAGACAAAAGCGAAGATCGTAGCAATTGACTTTGGTGTAAAACGTAACATCTTAAATGAACTGACAGAAGCCGGTTTAGAAGTCGAAGTTGTTCCAAACACTTTTGATGCAGAGGCCTTGATCGCACGTGTTAACAACAAAGAGATCGACGGTGTCTTTTTGTCTAATGGGCCGGGGGATCCACTGGTTCTTAAAGAGGAGCAGGCTCAGATCAAAAAGCTTATTGCAGCAAAAGTACCGATGTTCGGTATCTGTTTAGGGCATCAACTGCTTTCGATTTCTCATGGTTATGACACGTACAAACTGAAATTCGGTCACCATGGCGGAAACCATCCTGTTAAAAATGCTGAAACAGGTATGGTTGAGATCACAGCACAGAACCACAACTATAATGTGCCTGACAACATCACAGATATTGCTGCCGTGACACACACAAACCTTTTTGACAACACGATCGAAGGGCTTCGTTACAATGATGCACCGATCTTCTCAGTTCAGCACCACCCTGAATCAAGCCCGGGACCAAAAGAGAGCCGCTATATCTTTGGTGAATTTTTGAGTTTATTGAAGGCTAACTAAGGCCTTAGACTTGTCATCCCGTACTTGATACGGGATCCACTACATCAGTAAGATGTAGATAACAGCTAAGCTGTTATAAAAGGAGTAGATTCTGAATCAAGTTCAGAATGACAAGTTAAAACTTTATTATTAAGAAGTAGAACTTCTTAACACAAATGTAACACTTCTTCGTTACACTTTTCTCTCAAAGCGTAAGAAGAACTTTTAACTTATTTAGGACCTCCATGAATGGCATAGAGTTTACCGCCATTATTACCTTTGCCCTCCTTGGCTCGGTCGGTCACTGTATTGGGATGTGCGGAGGCTTTATTGTCACCTATACCACAGCCAAGATCAAACCGGAACAAAACAAGTTCGCTCAATCTACCTATCATCTATTTTACAATCTTGGACGTGTTGCTACCTACGTGACGTTAGGCGCACTCTTTGGTTATTTTGGTTCACTTTGGGATATCTCTCCATTAGCACGAGCGATTATGTTCGCTATAGCCGGTGTCATGATGATCTTAATGGGACTCTCTTTTGCCGGAAAGTTGAAGTTTCTGACATCGATCGAATATCCGATCACACGGCACTCTTGGTTTAAAAAGATCTTTACCTCACAACTTAAATCGGCCAAGCCAAGCAGCTTTTTTACCCTTGGTCTTTTGAATGGACTTTTTCCGTGTGGACTGGTCTATACTATGTTAGTCACAGCTACAACAACCCAGGCAGCGCTATGGGGTGCTATCGTTATGGCGATCTTTGGTCTCTTTACGATACCGGCACTCTTTAGTCTTGCCTTTGCTGTGGGTCTCTTTTCACAGACCCGTTTTCGTTCACTGATGATCCAATTGGCTGCCATTACGATCATCGTCTTTGGCGGTTGGACGTTGATGAAAGCCTATATGCAGTTTGACTATTGGAAAAACACTTCGATAGAGCAGCAGGCTAAAGATGCCCAAGAGATGGGTAAATGCGGTGCCGGAAAGTGTGGTGCAGGCAAGGGCGGTATGGGCAAGTGGGGTGCTAAGCCTGTTGAAAAAGTAGATGAAAAACCACACTCCAAGAAGAGACTTTGAAATGCGGTTCTGGCAAATGTGGAGCTGGTAAATGCGGCGCTCAATCGGGAGAAACACCGTAGAAAAACCGCTTAAGGAAGAGAGTAGGAAATGTGGTTCCGGAAAATGTGGCAGGGGT
>JAUWLG010000157.1 GCA_030613795.1 Helicobacteraceae bacterium | reverse complement strand
CAGTCCATGGTTTACAAGATACTCTTGAAAAGCTACCATGTCTTCACGACTAGGACGTTGGTAGTCTGAACCTGGATAAGGGTTAAAGTAGATCAGGTTGACTTTTGCTTTAATGCCGCTAAGAAGTTTCACCAGCTGTTTGGCAGAGTGAAGGTCGTCATTTTTGCCTTTGATGACCAGGTACTCGAACATGACCCTTTTTCGGGTGTCAATAGGAAAACGTTTAACAGCATCGATGATGGACTGGATGTTATAGGCCTTGTTCATCGGGATCAGCTCTGTGCGCAAGTCATCATCAACAGCGTGTAGAGAAATAGCGATGTGGACACCCAAGTCCGCCTCCCCTAGTTTGTCGATCTTACTGCTGATACCGCTGGTAGAGACCGTCTGACGTTTACCGGAGATAGCAAGACCATCTTCTTCTTTAAAGATTTTAATAGCTTGTGTCAGGTTGTCAAGGTTGTCGAGAGGCTCACCCATTCCCATGTAGACAATATTAACCCGGCGGTTTGAAGCATGTTGGTTGTCTTTTTTGACACTGAGTACCTGCGCAACGATCTCTCCGGCCGTAAGGTCACGTGTAAAGCCGCCTTTAGCTGTTAGACAGAAGCTGCACCCTACCTTACAGCCGACTTGTGTAGAGACACAGACGGTATGTTTTGACTCGTGTAGAAGCTTGCCATCTTCATCATACTGGGCATCTTTCATCTTGAGCCACACCGTCTCCATCGTCTTGCCGTCAGGAAGTTCAAAGAGGTACTTAATGGTACCGTCAGCCGACTCCTCTTTGTGGAGGATCTTGAGCGGATTGAGGATGAACTTTTCATTCAGTTCTTCACGCAGGGCTTTGGGGATGTTTTTCATCTCATCAAAGCTGTCAACATAGCTGTTGTAGATCCAGCCGTAGATCTGTTTGGCTCTAAAAGAAGGTTTGACGAGGGATTCGAGATCTTTTTTGGTGTAATCTAAGATGGTTGGTTTTGTTGTTGACACGGTTGACCTCGTCGTATTTAATTGTTTGAATGATAGCGTAGGGGGGCTTTGGGGGGAATGAAAAATTTATAGTAAAAATTTGAATTAACGTTCTTCTTCTTGGAACGCTTATCCTGTCATTCCCGTGAAGACGGGAATCTACAACATATTTTGTCCTAACAATTTCTATTTATCTTTAACCTTTATCGACTTCATTCTTTCCTTTTCACGACTCGCATTTAGTGCCTCCCTGCCTTGAACTGTTGGTTCTGATCACTCGGCAAAAAGGAAACGAAAAACCGCTCGCGACGGCTTCAAGCTCGACAGCTGTCGAGTACCCTCCTTTCACTCGTTCACTCCCTAAAAATCCCTAACTCGCTACCACAAAAGGTCTACGGTGTTGAAAATGTTAGCTATATATAACTTTAGCCAAAACATAGTGCCATCTAGGCACTACATTTGCCATATCATATCAACTCTGTTTCCAACCCTATAAAAGCCAAGCAGTTGGCTTCTGCTTAACGGTCTTTGGCTGTAAAAGCTTGCGCTTTCATCCCTATTAAAATTCTTTGATAGGGTTACGGCTGGAGTCGAATATAATTAGGGAACATGGAAAGAATAATTTGATTAAATTTAGCTTTTAAGGTTTTGAAAGCCCTAGGTACTACGTCTCAACATTAATTTTGGCAGGCGTGCCAAAATGCCTGTGCTTTTAAGTTAGAAGTTCATAGTGTAACTCTACCCGAAGGCAATTGCACTTTCTTTTTTCTGTTAGGTTTTGCTTTGTGCACGCAAAGAAAAAACTGACGTAACCTCTATCAAAAGATATTTAAAAAAGTTTCGGTAAAAAGAAAGTCTATGATGTAGGAATAAAATTCAAAAGTATATAAAAAGGAGTAGATTCCGTATCAAGTACGGAATGACGAAAAAAGGGGGGGGGTTGGCTACTTAGCCGTCAACTCTTGAATACGTCTTTTCACATGCTCAGTAAGCAAAGCTTTTGCCTCATCATGATTCTTCAAAAAGTCCTCATGCGCACTCTCATTACAGTAGTTGGTAACACAAAAAACACCGCCGGCAGGGATGTCAAACTCCTGTGCGATTCGGAGGACGCTAAAAAACTCCATATTCTCTATTTCAACACCAAAGTTTAAAAACTTTTTTACAAGTTCGGCATCAGTTGAGATGTAATTAGAAGAGTTTACAATGATATCTTTAGTCCCGTCTGTTTGTGTACTAACAACGTTGTCAAGTGGTGTATAGGCCTTCTTTTGTAGAAAAGCCAACTCTATGTTAGCTGCTGTTTTAGACTCGACAATGTCGAAGATCTTGTGATTTCCATATGAACCGGCTGTTCCGACAAAGAGAATAAACTCTGGTTTGTCAAAGAGACAAAGACGAGTCAAATTCATTGCCGTCTCAATAAGCCCTACCCCCATAGGTGTAGCGAACTCAAAGGTCTCGTTGTTTCCTGCGCAGATGATCATTAAAGTCTCACAGGGATGTGCTGGTCATGGAGGTAGTGTTTAAGATCCATGATGTCGATCTCTTTGTAGTGAAAGATACTGGCTGCAAGAGCGGCGTCAGCACCGTGATCGAACACCTCTTTAATGTGCTCCATGGTCCCTGCACCGCCGCTGGCGATAATAGGAACATTGACCAGCTTGCTGATCTGTTCAGTGATCGGGATGTCAAAGCCCGCTTTGGTGCCGTCGGCATCCATAGAGGTAAGCAAGATCTCCCCTGCTCCACGTTCAACCGCCTCTTTGGCCCACTCAACAGCATTGATACCGGTGTCAACACGTCCGCCATTCAAGTAGACATTGTACTGATCGCCCGTCTTTTTAACATCGATAGCCACAACGATACATTGCGAACCAAAACGCTGTGCCGCTTCGTTGATAAGTGCAGGACGTTTAATAGCAGCAGAGTTGATACTGACTTTGTCACAGCCGACATTTAACAGTGCGTAGATATCTTCGAGTTTACGGATCCCGCCGCCGACAGTCAGCGGTATAAAGACCTCTTGTGCCACTTTTGCAACGATGTCGACAATAGTGTCACGCCCTTCGTGAGAGGCACCGATGTCCAAAAAAGTGATCTCATCAGCGCCCTCTTCGTTGTAGCGTTTTGCCACCTCTACAGGGTCACCTGCATCTTTAAGACCGACAAAGTTCACGCCCTTAACGACGCGTCCGTCTTTTACATCAAGACAAGGAATGATACGTTTTGCGAAATAATCCATACTGCTGCTTTTTAGGGCTAATAGAACTGCCCATAGTTATATTTTAAAATTATAGAGCAAATTCTCTTAAGATGAGAGAATAAAATATGCCTAATAATAGGATTTGATATTTACTATTCTAATCAGCTTCTTTGAGGCCTTATTAACGTTCATTTAACAGCATAGGTCTACTATATGTGTAAGAAAAAGGATTTTTATGACCAATTGGCGACTCAAGGTCGAAAAGCAGTTCGAACATTTTTCAAACCTTATCACAAAGCATCGTTTTAAGACACTGTTTTTGATGCTAGCGATGGTCATTGCACTTGCGATCAGCCTGCCAAAGATCACTATGGACACCTCTACCGAAGGGTTTTTGTACCCGGACGACCCTCAGATCTTGATGTACAACGACTTTCGCAACCAGTTTGGCCGTGATGAAAAGATCATTGTTGCTGTCAAGACAAAAGATGTGTTCAATACACAATTTTTGGAGAAGTTGTTTGCCTTGCACAGTGAGCTTGAGGAGGAACTTCCCTACATCAAAGAGGTTAACTCCCTAAAAAATGCCCGTAAGACAACAGGTAACGAAGAGGAACTCATCGTTGAAGACCTCTTTTTAGAAGGTATACCAAGTGATGCTGAGGGCATAGAGAAGATCAAAGACTATGCACTGGGTAACAGTATCTATGAAAACCTCTACTTAAGTGAAGATGGTACTTTTACCACCATCATGATCACCACCAATACCTATACCTCTATTGGTAATGAGACAAATGCTGCTGATGAGTTAGAGGGGTTTGATGATGAGGAAGAGGTAGTTAATGATGAGCAACTGCCTTTTATCTCGGTGCAAGAGACCAATGAGATGATCTTGAAACTGGAGACTATCTTGGATAAGTATAGAGCTGAGGACTTTGTGATCTATGATGCAGGTTCTCCTATTGTGACAAAGAACCTGCAGTCAACACTTGTAGCCGATATGTCCAAATTCATCCTCTATGTCATTGCAACGATCTCTTTTTTACTTCTTGTGATGTTTAGACGTATAAGCGGGATCGTCTTACCGCTGTTGGTCGTTATTTTGACACTTCTTGCCACGGTGGGTTCTATGGCCTTGGCAGGTGTGCCTATTACATCGATGACACAGATCTTACCATCACTGCTCTTAGCTGTCGGCGTAGGGGCAAGTGTTCACCTCTTGGCGATGTTCTTTCATAAGTTTGATGAGCCAGGCGACAAAAATGGAGCTATAGCTTACGCTTTGGGCCATTCCGGTCTGGCGATAGT
>JAUWLG010000272.1 GCA_030613795.1 Helicobacteraceae bacterium | reverse complement strand
ACTAAAGAGGACATCTCTGAAGATTATGTCAAACTGCAGTTGGCACTAAAAGCACACAGCTCTGCCTTAGACGGTACACAAGGGAACTACTACCAGGGCGGATCTACTGACTTTTTAGGAATAGATGACGGAACGCGAAGTATTCCTGATTCAGTCTTGCAAAACGGAGAAGTCGTTGTTGGTGAAAGACCACCGCGCTTTTCGCCATTTGGTACCGGGTTAAGTCAAGACGATATTTTGGCAATGACGAAGGAACTCGCGGCACGAAAGATCAATACACATCAAGGTAATGTTCCTTTGGGCGGAAAAGGAACTCTTGAAGTCTCTAAGAAAATTGAGCTAAACAGTGATCACTCCATAGGCTTGTTGGCTAACTATACCTATGATCAGAGTCACAAACATATTACTGAGGAGTTTTACGGCTACTCGATGGACGGTACCGGTAATATCGCTGATGAAGCAGATACTTTTGGTGAGAATGCACGGACCTATTCACAATATAAACAGAGTTTTATGTTAAATCTCGGTTATAACTATGCCGATATCTTTAAGATCAAGTACACAACTCTCTACCTTTTAGACACACTTGAACGAACACGGATAACTGATGGGGTCATCGGCTCAAACTATGACCTTCAACGTTTTTACTCTCTTGACTGGGAAGAACGTGTGCTTTTCTCTAACCAAGTAACAGGTGCCTATAATCACCGTCTATGGAGTGATGCGACTCTTGACTTCGGGGCAGAGTGGTCTATGGCCAGTTTTAATCAGCCTGATAATGTCAAGTATGAGTACATTGATAACTCTGGAACGGGTAACCACTATGAGTTAAAGACACAATCGGCACAAAATCTGATTCACCATAACATGACGTCGGATGATGATGTCATGAGTATCTATCTTAAAGAACATGCTGAGATGAATCTGTTTAGTAAAGAAGACACGGTTGAACTTGGGTTTAACTTTACGACGAAGACACGTGAATCACGCTCTAACAAGTTCTATATGAAGGCGAATAAGGCAACAAACATAACACAAGAAGACCTTGAAAAAGATCCTGATTATATTCAAGACAAATACATTATTAACAGTACGGATACCTATTTTAACTCCACATTCTTGGTAGATACGCTTTTTAGTCCGAGTGACTACTATGATGCAGATCTTATTGAGACAGGTCTTTACCTCAAAACAGCACTTCACCCGACTGAAAGTTTTGAGGTGGTTCTAGGTGCTAGACAAGCCAATGTAACACAGACCTTGCATGAGTATCAGATCGATCCGGCGACTGGTAATGTTGTCATCGTTGACAATGACTTGGTCATCAATAAGTTATTGCCACAGCTTGATGCGCGTTATAAGTTTACTGAAGATGACCAGCTGCGTTTTGGTTTCTCTGAGACCTATGTCTATCCTGACTTTAGAGAGTTCTCAAGTTCAGGATACTTTCATCCGGATGAAGCGGCAACCGTTATCGGTAATCCTAACTTGGTATCGACAGACATCATGAATGTCGATATACGTTTTGAACACTACTACTCCCCGACAGAGAGTTGGTCAACGGCACTATTTTACAAGTATCTAGACAATCCAATCGAAGATGTCTCGGTTCCGTCAACATCACTTCCAGTCTACTCGTATGCCAATACAGATTCTGCAACCTTGATGGGGATCGAGCTGGATATATATAAAAACTTTGACTTTATTAGTAATGATCTAAAATATTTTTTTGCTTCAAGTAACTTTACTTATACACATTCTGATGTGACCTTAAGTGAAGAGCAGACGCAACAGTTTACAACGAATCAGCGTGCCCTTCAAGGACTTTCTCCTATGGTCTTTAATGCAAGTCTAGGGTATGACAACACTGACGGTCGTTCAATCAACTTTGCATACAACAAGATGTCTGATCGTATTCGTAAAGTCGGTCTTAAAAATGGTGTTCAAGAGTACCCTGACCAATATGAGATACCGCCGCATATCCTTGACTTTACCTGGCAAGAACGCATTATGGATGGGATGGATATGCGCTTTAAAGCGAGAAACCTGCTTGATGGCGAAATTATCTGGGTTGAGGGTGATAACGTGACGAAGCGATATAAGGCCGGACGTTCGTTTGAGCTTTCGATAAGTTATAAATATTAATGCCCTATCTCCTTCCTTTACTCTTACTCTTACTCTTTAGTACAGTAAATGCACAGGTGATTGTTGATGATGACACCGCCTTTATGTGGCAGGACGTTGCTGAAAATCGTGGGGTCATCTTGACCTGGAATGAGGCAAAAGAGAACTGTGAAGAGCTTGACCATGGCGGCTTTGATGATTGGTGGCTTCCAAGCGAGAGCGAGATGGCAACGATCGTTGACACCTCCCGTCCGGCAGGCCGTAAGATCAAAAAAGGTTTTGTCTACTACAAGAAAAATGCCACCTATTGGACCGCCAGTACCTACGCCTGGAACGCACCGCATGCCTGGGTCGTCGACTTTGACAACGGGGCCAGTTATACCTTGCCAAAAGAGGAACGCCGCTTTGTCCGCTGCGTTCGCTGCAGTGATTTTAAAAAGTGTATTGAACTTTTTTACGAAAAGTAAAAAAGCTGGTTAGTGTACCACCTTGTGACCCTGGTCAATGGATTGGTGCTGAAATAGATTTACTCGCTGACAAAAATTGCAAAGCGATTTACTGACCAAGCAAAGTTCTCTTTTGTCACTAACAAGAGAAATGAAGTGTCCCACTAACCAAAAACTAACCAAAAATTCGGCATAATCGCGTATTAATATTAGGGACTCTTCCCAAAGTTAGGACGCTTATGCTAGATTTTGCAAAATTCATCAAATATTCAAAACCGGGGCCTCGTTACACCTCTTATCCGACAGCCTTAGAGTTTAATGACGCTTTTACGTATGATGCCTACATCAACAAGCTCGA
>JAUWLG010000002.1 GCA_030613795.1 Helicobacteraceae bacterium | reverse complement strand
TGATACTCAGGAACAGCTTCGCGCTCTTTAGTCGCAATCCCCTCAATATGTTTACGTGCTGCTTTGATGCCCTCACGGTTGGTACCGGAGACTTTTACCTTACCGCCTTTACGATCAATGTCGATCGCTACCTCAAACTTCTCAATGATCTCACGGATCGTCTTACCCGCTTGACCAATGATCTCGCCGACACGAGATGGATCGATATGGAAAATAACATTACTTGGAAGATCTTTACTCAGTTTGATCTCTTTCTCCGCTTCCAACATAATATCGATGATATGTGCACGTCCATCTCTTGCTTGAAAGAGTGCTTTTTTCAAGACTTCTAGACTAATACCACCCAGTTTAATGTCCATCTGCAGCGCAGAGATCCCCTCTTTGGAACCTGTTACTTTAAAGTCCAGATCACCATCATGATCTTCAAGTCCCGTGATATCAGAGAGAATAGCGTAGTTATCGCCTTCTGATACCATACCCATCGCTATGCCAGCAACAGTGTCTGTCAACTCAAGATCACCGGCACGCATTGCCATGTAGCCGCCACACACTGTCGCCATAGATGACGAACCGTTCGACTCCAATATCTCTGAGACAAGACGAATGGTGTTAGACGGTGATTCCAAGGTACACTCCAAGGCACGTTTAGCCAAATTTCCGTGCCCAAGTTCTCTTCGTTTCGGAGCACCCATTGGTGACGCTTCGCCAACAGAGAAGCCAGGGAAGTTATAGTGCACCATAAAACGTTCACTTTGTTGCGAAGAGTCAGTCAATGTCTCAAACATCTGCGCATCTTTATCACCGCCAAGTGTCAAGACGACCAAGGCTTGTGTCTGACCACGTGTAAAGAGGCATGAGGCGTGCGCCGAAGGCAATACATTAGTCTTGATATCAATAGGACGGATCTCGGTGAGCGCTCGTCCATCTGCACGAACACCCTCCTCTAAAATAGCTTGACGGACCATCGCTGTTTTCACATGGACAAGCGCCATCTTGACATGTTCTTTGTCCCACTCACTATGCGTAGCCAAGATGCCATTTCTAATAGCGCGTAGGGCGTTTGAACGCTCACTTTTTGCCATCTGGCTAATCGCATCTTTAATGGTTTCACTATGGTTTTCTCTGATATATACTTCGATCTCATTGGTACCGCCAACAGTATGCAACTCCAAAGGTATCGGCTCTTTTACAAAAGTCTCAAAAGCACTTTCATACGCCTCGTTAGCATTTTTAAGTGATGTCTGCGCTTGAGAAAGGATCTCTATAAAGTCCTCTTCGCTCAAAATGTTGGAGTTATAGGTCTCAATAGTATCAACACCCATTGCAGGATCGATCATCGGATCGACCATTGCTGTTGAGAGAAGCTCTGTCTCAACTGAACCTTGAGCTTTCATCTCGATCATCAAAAGATCATCCTTGCTGCCTGCCACATAGAGGTCCAGTGTACTCTCTGAAAGTTGTGACATACTAGGGTTGATGATCAACTCACCATCAATCTTTCCAACACGGCACGCTGTCACCGAGGTTTTAATATCTATGTCCGAGATGTAAAGTGCCGATGAAGCAGCATTAAGCGCAAGTGACTGCAGGTCAGACTCTTCATCAGCACTCAAGACCATAATAGTGATCTGGATCGGGTTTGTAAATCCTTTAGGAAAGAGAGGACGAAGAGAGCGGTCAATAATACGTGATGTCAAAGACTCAAAATCACTTGGCTTAGTTTCACGTTTTATATAACCGCCAGGGAACTTTCCAGCAGCATACGCTTTTTCAACATACTGAACAGTCAATGGCAAAAACTCACCGCCGGCAAATTCATTTTCATCGATCACAACCGTTGCAAGCATCACTGTTTTGCCGCTTTTTAGCCAGATGGAACCATTTGCCTGTTTTGCTACTGTGTTTAGGGCATACTCTTCGTGTTTATTGTCTAGATCTATTAAAACATCATAATCCATCTTACTCTCCTAGGTACTGCTCGATTTGCTCATCTGTAACTGTAGCAAACTCTTCATAATAACTTTTTGTCTCAACATAATCATCTAAAGATGATACTAAAAAGATCTCATCGGCTAAAGGCTCCAAAGAATCAAGCAGATCACTCGGCAGCACAGGAACAGCCACATAGACTGCTTTTGGGTTCATCGCTAACACTGTCTTGATCGCTCCCATCAGCTTCAGACCACTTTCAGCCCCTTCATCCACCAACATAATGGTTTTACCCTGCATATCTTCAAAATGTTCACCTTTTCGGTATTTGTAGATATAACTGAGTATCTTCTCTTCATGTTTACGCGAAGCTTCACCGTAGATGTAGTCATAGGTTATCTCAAAGGCCTCAACAAGTCTGTCATTGATAACGATCTCTTCGTACTCACTTACCCGAGCCAGCTCGCACTCACTGTTTTTTGGTGCATAGATACCGGCAGAGAAGAGAAAATCTTTTTGTAACTGCAGACGTTTGTTGAGATGATGGATCAGTTCAAGCCCACCCGATGAGACAGCAACAAGATGCCACTTCTCATGTTTCATCTGATCAAGAGGTAACTGCTCTTTAAGTTTCTCCGCTGCATCGCTTCGATCTTTGAACATATATTTTCTGCCGTTCACCTTCACTCCTTATCGACTTTTTAGGGTATCTGTAGTTCTATAGTTTACTTCAGAACCGCCTAAAGGTTTCATAATAATTGTAAAATAGATATATTTGTCAAACACACTGCTTGTAACACCATTTTGTAAAAGAACTGGACGATTGTTTTCTACATAGCGCAATCCAAAGTCCCAGCACCGTTTCGAGTATAAAAACCCGACTTCCGCATACTTTTTGATATTCTTTTCAGCATCAAAAGCAAATTTCGTGAAGTACTTGTAGTGCTCATTATACCGATAAGAGGCATCAGCATTCATATAATTGGTATAAGGCTCGATTTTGTTTCTATAAGCCTTATTTTCATATAAATATGAGAAACCAACATTAAACATCTTGTCTTGATAACGCAGTGTGTTCAATGTCTTTACCCACTCGTTGCGTTGAAAACTGTAAAAAGTGTCATCATAAAATGAGATACGATCAGTAATGTTCCAACGAAACTCATTTTCGAAATCACCTAACCCTCTCTCTTGGTCACTTGTCTCATTCACGATGATAGGTTGCGAAAGTCGATGATATATCGTCTCTTTACCACTGCTGTCGATTAGGTATTGGGTAAATCGCAGGTCGACGTTATCCGCCACGCTGGTAAGGGTGTAGAATTCACAGTCTAAATTAGTTGGATCAGCGATTGAACAGTTATTTTCAACATTTTCATAATAACCTGTCTTTTGATCACTGCCAAACTTAGTATAGGTTGCCGAAAGTCCCATCGTATGCGAATTCTCTTCATACCCTTTTGTCAAATAGGTGCCTACATCCACAACATGAGACAGACTTCCATAAAATCCATGTTCGTAAATATCATCTATCACATTCTCATCAGATGTACCTCTAAAATCGATCATACGTCCATTTAGTTGTGCCTTATACGCCACATTTACATATTCATCAAAAAGAGATGCCTGTAGAGAAACGGGTAGATTAATATCTATTTCTTCCCCCGCTTTGCCCTCTTGACGAACATAGTTATTGGCATGTATATTTAGCGTATAAAAGAGGTGTTGCTCAAAAAAGGCATCAAGGTAATGGTGGTACTGTACAATTGGAAGCTTCTGGATCGTTGCATTACGTTTGTCAATATTTTGTGGATCAAGATCCAGATAGTACTTCAAATATGTTCCATAATAGTTGTCTTCTTCACTGTAAAAGAGGTTGACACGTGAGTAGACCTGGTTTGAAGTGACATTATTAATAGTGTCATTACTTGAGAGATTGATATAATCAACATCATTCATCCACTGAACATCGCTGTAGAGGCCGGACTGCCCATTAAGATCAAGCCCCAGCCAATTTTGCATTACTCGTCTGTTCTCATATTTAAATCCAAACCCGTAATGTCGATCATTTTGAAGATTGTTCTCTTTAAAATAACTATCTTTTTCACCAAAATAGCCTAAGGTCAGGCTCCCTTTAGAGTCCTTCGAATCAACAAAACGCAAGGTCCCATAGAGCCCTGAACCACGTAAGGTACGCATCTGTGGCCTGATCTCTATATCAACTCGATCGCCGATAACAATGTAGAGAGGTTGTTCATAATAAAAGCCTTCGGAACCCGAGATACCAAAAGATGGCATTAAGAGTCCACTGCGCCTCGTTCTATCCATCGAGTATCCAAAATAAGGCAGGTAAAAGAGTGGTACCCCTCCTATATGGAAACGGGCATTATAGAGGTTCATCCATTTTGTATCATCATCATAGTCGGAGCTGCTAAAATAGATCTCCCACATCGGATCATCCGGATTACAGCCCGAAACAATTCCACTTTCAATGTTAAATTTGTTTTCACATGCTGTCGTTTTTTGTGCAGAGAGCCATAGTTTTGACTCTTTTTCTAACATGAAAAAGGGCGTAATTTCGCGCTCTTTTTTTTGCATATTAAACTTGACATACTCACCAACTAGTTGATACTCACTCCCTTTTAGGGTCACTACATTGCCAAATAGCTCAAGTTCAGTACTGTTTTTGTCATAAGTAGCTCTGTCTGCCGTGATATAAGCATCTTGATAGATGATCAGAACATCACCAACAGCCGTCACCTTTGTTCCATTTTGCTCTAAGTTTTTAGCATAAAACTCTACCTGATCAGCTGCATGCAGGCTTGATATAAGTAGAAAGAACCAAAGAAGATGTCTAGACATTGACGACCAAAGTTCGAGCTGTTTTGTCATGCCAACTCTGTCTATTTTTACTGTAAAAGGCCCAGATAAAGCCCAAATAGAAGATCATCTCACTGATAATGCGAAAAACACCACGGTTTAAGGCACTTCCAAAGATCGGTCTCTGCATTGTAACTGCATCAACAACTTGGATTTTTACAAGGATCTTGCCCAAGGTCGCGCCATAGTAATAGACAAAAAGTGTTTGATAAAGTATTTTGATCAGAAGATACTCGAAGGTAAACGTATTGATCAACGCAACAATTGCGTCAGGGTCACTTACTGCAGCAATCTGATCGTAAATAATAAACAGAAAGAGAAATGCGAGGATCAACTCGTCAATAAAAAAGGCGAATGCACGCTTTTGAACAGTAGCCAATTCTAAACCAGCACTGGAAAGGCGGTGTTCTACCTCATCATTCACAATGCAGCCTAAAGTGCTTGGTAAGCGATGTCTGTACGGAGTTTCTTGCCCGCAAAGTGAACTTGGCCACAAAGTGCATAAGCACGATCACGTGCTTTTTGAATACTCTCACCCAAACCGACACAGACAAGGACACGTCCACCATCAGCGTACAATTTGCCTTCATCATCAGAACTGACACCAGCATAAGAGATATGTGTATTTGCTCTAATATCTTCGTGGACAATTTCATCGACAACGATCTCAGCTGGAGGCGTAGAGCTGTATGGGTAATCTTTACTCGCCATGACCACACCGACTGCATACTCATCTGAGAACTCAACATTAAGTGTGTCAAGCTGTTTTGTCGCTGCTTTGTAGAAAAGCTCTGAAGCCGGTGTTTTAAGCAGTGGCATTAAGATCTCACACTCAGGGTCTCCAAAACGGACGTTAAACTCAAGTGTGATCGGTTCGCCATTGACAACCATGATACCGATAAAAAGGACACCCTCAAACGGTGCCCCTTCTGCTTTCATTCCGTTTAGTGTTGGACGAATAACACGGTCTTTCACTTTTTCATAAAGAGCATCATCAACAAGCGGTGTCGGCGCATAAGCACCCATCCCGCCTGTATTTGGACCTTGATCACCGTCTAAAAGACGTTTATGGTCTTGTGCAGCTTGCAGTAGAATGAAATCATCACCATCACAAATAGCGAACATAGATAGTTCGTAACCATCCAAGAACTCTTCAACAATGACTTTTTTACCCGCATCTCCAAATGACTTACCGCTTAGCATTTCAGAGACCGCTTTTTTTGCCTCATCATGACTCATTGCGATGATGACACCTTTACCGCCGCAAAGTCCGTCTGCTTTGACAACGATTGGTGCCTCCAAGGTCATTATGAACTTGAAAGCTTCTTCAATCAGTCCAGTCTCAATGTAACGTGCAGTTGGGATCTCATACTTAGCCAAGAAGTTTTTCATGTAGACTTTTGAGCCCTCAAGTTGTGCTGCTTCTTTACTTGGACCAAAGATCGTTAGACCCTTTGCCTTGAAGATATCAACCACACCATCAACAAGTGGTGCTTCAGGACCAACAATAGTCAGGTCAATATTGTTGGCAATTGCAAAATCTGCAAGATCGTGATAGTCTTTAATACTAAGATTTTCACCCAGCTCATTTGTTGCACCGTTACCCGGAGCAAAATAGAGTTTATCAACCGCTTCATCTTTTTTCAGGGCACGCCCAATAGAGTACTCACGTCCACCACTACCCAATATCAATATATTCATATGTTACTCCAAATATTATCGCTCTAAATTTTTATAAAAAAGAAAAATATTCGTTTTAATAAAATTTCTTGGGAATTTCAAGGGAATCCTTAAAAGTCCAGGTGGCCGGTCCGCATGTTGGCATTGGTTCTCAAAGCCGAAAAAACAGCAAATCGAGCATTCCATAAGGCCACAATCTCTCTGGTTTGACCCATCAAACGAGACCACCGCACACAAGAACGTCTACAGAATTCGCTAAAAGAAAATGTAGAACCCTCATATTTGCGAGAAATCGCACCACCCAGGCTAGTTCTTATTATACAAAAGTAGAGCTTTTCTAGGCATAAAACGGAATACGATTTATGTAAGACAAGGAAGGAAAAGCCCCTCAATCTCAATATTTATGAGAGGATGTGAAATGATATTTATAATTGCTCTGCCAAGGCAACACAAGCGTCTACATTAGGTGTATCGGGCATAAGGTATTTGACCTCTTCAGGAAGGGCCTTGGCTGTTGTAGTCCCAATGGCCACAACTTGGTAACTCGCTTTAAATTCATAAAGCTCTAAAAAGCACTCGATTGTAAAAGGCGAAGTGAAGATCAGTATTGCGTCATCAGGCAGCTCTATATCTCGGCAAGTTTGATTACAAGAGGTCTCATAAACAATTACATCATCCATAACAATACCACGCTCTTTGACACGCTCTTTAAAGTTAGAAGCCACAACTTTTGGACGAGGATAAAGCCAACGCAGAGAAGAGTATTTTCTGACAATAATATCATCTAAGGAATCGCCATATCCATTGCCTCTGTCAAGCAGTCTACCCCCTGCACTTCTGACCATCTCTTCCGTTTTAGAAGCAATACTCAAGGCTGGAATCTCTCTCCATTTTGGAGAGATCTTTTCCAGTGCTGTCACTGCCTGTTTAGAGGTCAAAACAATGGCATCGTAATCATCAAAATTGATAGCTGGCTGTAAAAACAGTGTGTTTAGAACAGGTACGTGAATCACGTCAGGATGAGATGTCTTAGAGAAAAGATAAATAGGAGTTTTTTGGTTGTCTGTCATAGTGCCTCAATTTATAAATAAATAGGGTGTTAATTCTGAATCTAGTTCAGAATGACATAAATAAAGCTATTAGAAAATAACTGTTGTTCCGTAAAAAACGAGGAGTTTGGTGTAGATTGTGCTGGACTAAGGCCGAAGGCGTACTAAAGTACGTCGAGCGTGCCGCAGTCCAGTGCAAGATGCGCCGAAATCGTCGTTTTTTTTATTCCCACTCTATTGTTGCTGGTGGCTTTGAGCTGATATCGTACACAACGCGGTTGATTCCATCAACTTCATTGATAATACGACGAGAGATACGCTCTAACAGATCATGCGGAAGGTGAGCAAATGTTGCTGTCATACCATCAACTGCTTCAACCACACGCACACATACTGTGTTGTCATACGTACGGTTATCACCCATAACACCAACAGACTTCACATTAAGAAGTACAGCGAATGCTTGCCATGTACGTGCATAATAACCGCTCGCTTTTAGTTCATCAAGAAGGATCACATCTGCTTCACGAAGAATGTCAAGGTCAGCAGGGTTTACATCACCCATAATACGAATAGCAAGACCCGGTCCAGGGAATGGATGACGGTTGATCATACCTTCAGGAAGACCAAGTTCAAGTCCCATTTTACGGACTTCATCTTTAAAGAGTTCACGTAGTGGCTCGATCAGTTCAAAATCCATCCAGGCAGGAAGACCGCCAACATTATGGTGAGACTTGATCACTTCAGATGGACCCTTTACAGAGATAGACTCGATAACATCCGGGTAGAGTGTTCCTTGTGCCAAGAACTTAATTCCCTCATGTTTTTTCGCCTCTTTTTCAAACTCTTCGATAAACGTATGACCGATGATCTTACGTTTTGTCTCCGGGTCAGAAACACCTTCAAGTTTACCTAAGAAGTTATCCACTGCATCAATCGTGACCAATGGCACTTTCAAGTTGATCTTGAAGACCTGCTCTACCTGCTCACGCTCACCTTTTCTAAGAAGACCGTTATCAACAAAGACAGGGACCAGTTGATCACCGATCGCTTCGTAAAGAAGTGCCGCTACAACAGACGAGTCAACCCCGCCGCTTAGACCACAAAGCACTTTGCCGTCACCCACTTTTTCGCGGATAAGCTTGATCTGCTCTTTTAAGAAGTGTTCCATCTTCCACTTCTCTGTTACTCCACAGATCTTTCGCGCGAAGTTGCGAAGCATCAAGTAACCCTCTTGTGAGTGGTTTACCTCCGGGTGGAACTGCATTGCATAGACACGTTTCTCTTCATTGGCAATAGCCGCAAACGGTGAGTTAGCTGAGATAGCGATCGGCTCAAATCCTTCAGGAAGTTCATCAACACGATCGCTGTGGCTCATCCAAACTGTTGTGCCGTTGTCAACACCATCAAAGAGTGGTGATTGCTTAACGATCTCAAGTTCTGCTTTACCGTACTCATGGTGGTCAGAACGAATAACAGACCCACCAAAGTCAACAGCAATACGCTGCATACCGTAACAGATACCAAGAACAGGAATACCCATCGAATAAACGCCCTGATCGACCTCATAAGCATCTTTGTTATAAACAGATGAAGGGCCACCACTCAAGATTAGACCTTGCGGGTTTTTAGCTTTAATGTCCTCGATAGATGTGTGGTATGGAAGGATCTCACAATATATCTTCTCTTCGCGCATACGACGTGCAATTAACTGAGTGTACTGTGAACCAAAGTCTAAAACGACAATACTTACTTCTTTCAAAATGGTGCCTTTGGTAGAATTTTTAGGTAATTAAATGAATATGGGATTATACAGGAAAGTCGATTAATGTATTACGTAGAGAAGAGAGACTCTACGCAATAGGAGTCTTAGTGGTTGATATAGAGACCTAAGAGATCAAACTGGATGTACCAGACAGCCACTGAGATGATATAGCCCACAAGAATGGTCCAAGAGAGTTTCATATGAGAGCCAAAAGTATAGATACCTTTGAGTTTACCCATCACACCGACACCGGCAGCACTACCGAAACTGATAAGTGATCCACCAACACCGGCAGTTAATGTTACCAACATCCATTGTGCTAACGGAAGATCAGGATTTGCTTTAAGTACGGCACTCATCACCGGCACGTTATCGACGATCGCAGAGAGGAAACCGACACCGATATTGACGTAGGTCGGATTAAACATTTCGTAAAGTTTCACTGCATGTCCAAGGAAACCGGCGAAGTGCAGTGCACCAACGGCCGCCAAGATACCGAAGAAGAAGAGAAGCGTGTCGTTTTCGATCTTACTGACCGAGCTGTAGATCTGAATATCTTCGTTGTGATGAACCTTCAATTTATAGGCATAAAGCTTCAAGATAGAGAGACCAAAAAGCATACCCCACATCGGCGGCAGATGCATTATCTGTTTACTAATAACAGCCATTGCAATAGTAAAGACACCTAGTGCGACGATCACTTTACCACCCTTTAATATCTTGATATTGTCAGCTACATCGTCATCTTCTTTATTCGGATGTTCATCAGGAACAAAACGGCTTAAGAGATACGCTGTTGCGATCCAGCCAAGGAATGATGCCGGGAAGAGGAAAAGGAAGTCAATAAAGTACCCTTTATTTGCCGTCCACGCCATCAAGGTTGTGATATCGCCAAACGGGCTCCAGGCACCACCGGCATTGGCCGCAACAACGACATTGACCGCAGCAGGGACCAAAAAGGCTTTATTAGTCCTGTTGATCGTGATCAGTACCGTTGAGAGGATCAACGCTGTTGTCAGGTTGTCCGCTACAGGTGAGATAAAAAATGCCAAGAACCCGGTCACCCAGAATAGCTGTTTAAACCCGTAACCTTTAGCAATAAGTTTCGTTTTAAGCGCATTAAAGACCCCGCGTTCGATCAAGGCTTCAATATAGGTCATCGCAACAAACAAGAAGAAGAAGATCTCAGAGATCTCTAAGATCAGATGCGCGATCTCTGTTTCAAACGGTGCCATGTTAAGCCCGTTAAAAGCGTAGTAGCCCCCGAGCAAAATAAAAAGGAAGGTACCGGTAAACAGGGCCGGTTTAGCCTTGTTGATATGGTACTTCTCCTCCGCCGCGATAAAATAGTAACCGACAATAAAAATAGCAAGTAGCAGCCAACCAAACGGTTCAACTGCCAGATCAATTGCATGTCCTTCAACAGCACGTGTCATTCAGTCTCCTTCAATATATAGTGTACCCCTACAGACTCTTTGCGCTCGAGTGCTGACTCGACGATCGTTTGAGCTGTTAAGAGTCTGAGTTTTAACAGTCGGCCGATCTCTTCCGACTGCATTTTTTCAATTGCCGCTTTGGCTTCAAGAAGTCCAGCAGTCGTTCTGACGATCGACACCTTGTCCCACATGATTTGGCGAAGGTTATCTTTTTTCGCCTTATCATCTTGTAAAACCAGCGGTTCTTCATTGATTATAAAATTATTGTTACAAACAGAAAGGTTTTCGCGTAGAATCGAGTTGGCTGCTTTCAAAGCAAAGACCAGACCCTCTAAGAGTGAATTTGATGCCAAACGGTTAGCACCATGGACACCCGTTGACGCCGCCTCACCTACAGCATACAGCCCTTTTATAGACGGTACACGACCGTTTAGATCCGTTTTGATCCCGCCGATCGCGTAGTGAAAGGCCGGAGAGATAGGGACTTTATCATGCGGAAGGCTGTAACCAAGTGTTGAAAATTTACTTTCTATATTTGGAAAGCGCTGTTTAAAGTAACTATATTCAAACTCTTTAAATGAGAGGTAGACCTGCTTGCCTGTTTTTTGAGCATAATCAAAAATAGCGCGACTCACTATATCTCGCGGTGCCATCTCTCCGCGTTTGTCATAGTCAAATAGAAAACGGTAACCCAGGTCATCAACGACCTGTGCACCTTCACCTCGAAGGGCTTCCGTCAGAAGCTGTTTTTGTGCTGTAGTGTTATCAACATAAACAGTAGGGTGAAACTGTAACATCTCCATATATTCTAAAGGAATGCCTTTCTCTTTACATATACCTTGAAGTTCGCCACTGATAGTCGATGCATTGGTATGGTATTCAAACAGTGCACCGACACCGCCACTGGCGATCACTACCGAGTCAGCCATGATCTTCTTACGCTTACCCTCGTGCATCACCACAATACCGCAGATCTGATCTTCGTCAAGCAGAAGGTCGATAACAATCGCATTTTCCATCATCGGGTGTGGATTTTTTTCAAGCAAGAAGTGATGTAGGTATCGTCCTGTCGCATCCCCGCCGGCATGCAAGATACGTTTTTGAGAATGGGCAGCCTCTTGTGTATAAAGCAGATTGCCCGCTTCATCAGCATCAAACTCAAAGCCGCGTTTTATAAGATCATGGATCACATCTTGAGAGTTCTGGCTCAGAACCTCAACCGCTTCTCTGTTGCAAAGTCCTGCACCGGCATCAATGGTGTCTGCTATGTGCGCTGCAATATCAGCATCATCTTTAGCCGTTGTCACACCGCCTTGAGCATAAAAAGTATTACACTCCCAAGGATGTGCCTTGTTGACAATAAGGACCTTTTTGTTTTTAGGAAGGTTCATCGCCGTATACAGCCCGGCTATTCCGGCTCCGATGATCACAACATCATAATGCATCATATCACCTACTTCTCTTGCGCAGACGGCGTGTAAAAGGGGTCATCTTTATAGCCGCAGCCTGCAAAAGTTAATAAGCTAACTGTTATAATCACTGCATGAAAAATTCGGCTCAGGTTCTCTCGCATATCGTTAATCAACCCCAATATAAAAAATTAGCACAACACCAATGTATTGACACCATTAAAGCACTCCTGCCGCCTCATCTGCAAACGATGGTCAGTTTTGCCTATGTCAAGCATAAGGTACTCTACTTTGTTCTCAGCCATCCCGGCGCTAAACAAGAGTTCGATATTATCATCGCTTCAATTAAAACGCCTTTAAAACTTCATCCGCCGCAAAAATGTCAAGAGTTGGATTTTGAGGATATTCGAGCCTATGTCTCCCATAAACCGGTACGTAAAGTGACAGAGGTCAAAAAAGAGACATCTGCCCCGTATCAAGAGCGTGCAGCCGGTGATTTTGAAAATTCTGTAAAAAATGAAAAACTCCATAATATTATTGAAAAGATACGTGCCAGCATCCATGATCGACAAAATTAAGAACCTTCCCAAATCACCCGGCATCTACCAATATTTTGATAAAAACAACAAATTACTATACATAGGTAAGGCAAAGAACCTTTTTAACAGAGTAAAAAGCTACTTCTTATTCACGCCTGAACTGCGACCGAACCCAAAACTGTCACCTCGAATTGTTAAGATGCTTAGCGAGACCACATCCATGCACTACATCGTTGTCAACAGTGAACATGATGCTCTTATTTTAGAAAACTCGCTAATTAAGCAGCTCAAACCAAAATACAATATATTACTGCGTGATGATAAGACCTACCCGTACATCTATATCGATACCATTGAGAACTATCCTCGATTTGAGATCACACGTAAAGTCCTCAAAGGTAAAAATATCCAGTACTTTGGTCCCTACTCTGTCGGTGCACGCGACATTTTAGATTCGATCTACGAACTTTGCAAGTTAGTTCAGAAAAAGAGCTGTCTCAAAGGCAAAAAAGCATGCCTCTACTACCAGATGGATCAGTGCCTTGCCCCTTGTGAAAAAGAGGTCTCCAAAGAGCTCTACAGTAGTATTGTAGAAGATGCAATACACTACATAGAAAATAAAAAAGTGTTGATTGCAAAGCTGAAAGAGAGGATGGAGTTTTATGCTGAAAACCTACGCTTTGAAGAGGCGGGTCAACTTCGTGATCGTATTGAACGTATTGCTAAAAGTGAACTGATCTCTCAGATAGATCTTGCGTCAACAGAGAACTATGACATCTTTGCCATCAGCTATAATGATCAACGCGCTGCTGTAGTGCGGCTCTTTATGCGCTCAGGCAAGATCATCTCCTCTACACACGGCTATATTAACATTAACAGCGGCTTCGATATCGATGAGGCGTATGAGCGTGCCATACTCGAGTTTTATGGGCAGGAGAAGCCGCCGGTTATCGCACCGATCCTGGTGGCTCATGACTTCAGAGAAAAAACACTTCTTCAGGAACATCTCTCTCTTCTCTTCGAGAAAAAAGCGACCATCACCCTGCCTCAACGCGGCAACAAAAAACATCTGATCGAACTCGCTTTGACCAATGCAGCTGAACTCTTGCGTCAAAAAAGAGACGACAATATTGCAACCCCGGTAAAACAGCTCCAAGAGCTGCTTTCACTAGAGTGTCTACCCCGCAGAATCGAAGCCTTTGACAACTCACATATGGCAGGTGAAGCAACCGTTGGGGGCATGATCGCCTTTGATGGTGAAAACTTTGACAAGTCAGGATACCGTCATTACCACCTTGAATCACGTGATGAATATGGACAGATGCGAGAGACACTCACCCGTCGTATTGAAGGTTTTGAGAGTAATCCGCCACCGGATCTTTGGCTTATCGATGGAGGTACCACTCTTTTAACACTGGCAAAAGATCTTCTTGACTCTGCCGGTGTCAATCTTGATGTCATCGCCATCTCATAAGAGAAGATCGACGCCAAGTCCCACCGAGCCAAAGGGAGTGCCCACGATCAGCTTCACACTGTAAAAGAGAGTTTTAAACTCACACCCTCGGACAAACGCCTACAATGGATGCAGCGTCTTCGTGATGAAGCGCATCGATACGCCATCACCTTTCATAAAAAGACCAAACTCAAACGCGACCAAGAGTCTAAACTGTTAAACACTCACGGTATTTCACAAGCAAAAGTAGTCAAACTACTGCAACATTTTGGAACCTTTTATGCGTTAAAAAGTGCATCACAAGAAGATATTGCAACCATACTGAACCATAGTGATGCAAAAAAAATCAAGATGCTATATAAATAAGTTATATTTGCTTTTAATTATGATATATTTACCCACAACTCCCAAAAACTTGGGAATATTTAGAAATTTCAACATTTAAGTTTTTAGAGATTCCCAACTTTAAGGCACCTCTAAAAACCATAGTCAGTCTCAGCGATAGAGAGAAATACAATTGTAGGCTATTAATATGACTTTACTCCCATAAAAGTACATTTAGTACTTTTATGGGAGATATCGTTGCAGCTTTTCACCTTAGCTTTGGCCAAGGTTAAAAGCTACGCCTTGATTATGAATTTCTCTCTATCGCTGAGACTGACTAGAGTTTTTAGAGGTGCCCTTTTATTCGAGTATTTGAAAAATATGAGGTTCTATAATGGAAAGACCTGACGCTATTGACGAAGAGTACATCTTTGAAGGACGTGCGATCATCAGTCAAACAGATACAAAAGGTGTCATCACTTTTGCCAATCGTAAGTTCTGTGAGATCTCTGGTTATACGCCTGCTGAGCTCAAAGGGCAACCGCACAACATCATTCGTCACCCTGACATGCCAAAAGCTGCATTCGCTCAGATGTGGGAGACGATCAAAGGCGGAGAATCTTGGAATGGTATCGTGAAAAACCTGCGAAAAGATGGGCTCTACTACTGGGTGTATACTGAGATCTCACCTATTCGTGACGATGATGACAACATCACCGGTTACATCGCCGCACGTAAACCGGCTGGCCGTAAGAACATTGATGAAGTCGTAGAGATATATAAAACGATGTTAGAAAAAGAGAACTAAGGAGATTATGTGCTAATTTACGACCACAACAAAGAATTTATCGGAATTGATCAGGAGAGCTTAGAACTTCTCGGTTATGAACGATTCGAAGACCTTATTCACGAACATAGAGATGTTGCCGAACTTTTTGTAAAAAAACCGGGTTACATCCACAATTTCACCAACTTTCCTTGGATCGATTTTGTGATGCATGCTGAATCAGATGATGCCAAAGTCATCATTGCAGGTAAGTCCAAAGCCTTTTCTGCAACGATCGATATTGGGACGCTGCATCTTAACAAGGCACCCGATGAAGATGCCTTCTTGATCAAACTTAAAAATGTTCAGAACTATCAGCTCGATGCTTCAGAGCGGCCAGAGCCGACACCGACACCATTCAACCTTGAAACTAAAGAGTTTAATGCACCGTCAGAAACGAGTCAAAGAGCAGCAGAGCCTGTTCCTACACCGCAGCCGGCCATTGAGATCGAACCTGTAGTAGAGGAGAGACAAGAGCAAGCACCATTGACTTTGGATGAAGATGTCTTCATCCAAGATGAGCAGAGCGCACCACAAGTCTCAACGCCTATTGAAGAAGAGCTTGATATCTTTTTCCATGACGAAGAAGAGGTGCAAGAAGAGCAACATACAGAAACTGTACCGGAATTTATAGAGGCTGCACCAGCCTTTTCAATCGAAGGCGGGTCTGCCTTTGACAACATTCAAGAAGAGCAAAGCACCCCAATGCTTGGAGCGTATCTGAGTGAAGAAGACAAAGCATATCTTGCAGACTTAGAGATTAGTGATGACTATGTCTATGACCCGCAGATCGCAGCAGATGAACTTGGACTACCTGTTGACCTTATTGAAGAGTTTATCGGTGATTTTATCAAACAGGCACATGAATTTAAAGATCAATTATTCAGATCTATTAATGATACAGACTTTGACAATATCAAAGTTCTTTCACATAAAATCAAAGGCGTTGCAGCCAACCTTCGCATAGAGGACTCTTTTGAGGTCCTTAGAAATGTTAATGAGACATCCGACATCAAAGAGTGTGAAGCAAATCTGAAAAAATTCTATATCACCATTGCCAAACTTGAAGGTAAAGATATTGAAGAGGTCAAACGTGAGCTTGAGAAACCTGTTGAAGAAGACTTATACGACCTGACACCTAAATTTGAGCAGGTTCAAGAGGAAGAGATCATTCAACCATTGAATCTTCCTGAACTTGATGAGGAAGAAGCATCTTCAGAACCTGTACTGCTGGACACACCTTATCAAGAGACAGAACCAGTAACGACCACTATGGATGACAGTTCTGACATATATGATTTTGGTCTTGTAGCAGAAAAGGGTAATGAGCCTCTCATCGTCCTTGACGATGAAGAAGAGATCATTTCAGATATTCAAGATTTTGAGCCGGAAGAAACTGACGACATTGAGAACACCCCTGTTCTAACTTATGATGTCAATACCGCCGCAGCTGAAATCGGTCTAAGTGCTGATCTTGTTGGCGCCTTGATAGATGATTATATTATTGAAGCTAACGAGATGAAAAGCAAGTTAAACGATGTCATCGCGTCTTCAGATCTAATGCGCTGCAAAGGTTATGCTACCCAACTTAAAGGGGTGAGTGACAACCTTCGTATCAAAGATATATCCGATGCACTTCAAACATTGATCACAAGTAATGAAGAGAACCAAGCAAAAGCCGCTATACAAGAGTTTTACGGCTATATAAACCAATTATAAAACAGGAGTTACGTCAATGATAGCACTTAAAAACAGATTGCGACTGATCAGTCTCTTCCCGATTCTGATCCTCTTCGCTCTAGCAAGTTATTATGTATTTACAGCATATACAAGTTACCAGTCCGCAAAAGTATTGCAGGCGAAACTGGATGAAAATGTCTTTTTGAATGACCTGATCCGTAACCTTTCACGCGAACGTGGTATGACGGTTATGTACCTGGGGAACCAGTCAGAGACAACAAAAAAATCACTGGTCGCTCAGCGCGAGATCGTTGATGAGAAGCTGGCTGCATTTGATGAGCACCTCGCACATAATGAACTGCTTCATGACCATAGTGGTAAAGTAGACTGTATCGCGTGTAAAAGTCAAAAAAGTATTGATGACCACTTTAAGATCATTGTTGACAACCGCGACGACGTTGATGCCGGTGAACTTGAATTTGAGGAGATCTTCGATACGATCTATGGAGCTGCTGAAGCCGAAGTCTTACATGAGCTACGGACCATTGGTGCCTTTAAAGTTGACCCTGACATTGCTTCTCTTGCAAGTGCTTACATTAACATCCTTGATGCAAAACACTACACTGGGGACGAACGTGACTTTATTAGTTACGCCCTTGCTCGTGCAACAAAATTTGATGCAGAAGAGCTGAATGTCTGGATTACCCTTATTGGTAAGGCTGACTCTATCAACTACGATGCTATCCAAAACCCTGATGTTAAAGCAGAACTCTCTGCGATCTTCAATGATGAAGACAATGCAGAGCTTTTTGAAGATATCACCACAGAACGTGCTGAGATCATGCAAGCGGTTAATGATGGCCTCTACTCAACTGAATCAGGTATCTGGTTTACCATGCTCTCAGAGAAGACCAATCTTCTTGCAGAAGCTGAGAAGGTCATTATTGATGCGATGGCAGCCCGTTCAAATACTGTTCAGGAAAATGCAATTCAGGTCCTTTCAATCGCAGTTGCGATCTGGGTAGCATCACTTCTACTTGCATTCTTGGCGATCGTTCTCTCTAATGATATTGCACGTAACATCAAAAATCTTGAGTCGGTTCTTAACCGTGTTGCGGAAGATACAGCAGAAGAAGATACAGATCTAGCAAATAAAATTAACCTCGATACGGCGGATGGTACTGCACAGGCGTACGCTCTTCTTGAAAGTGTTATTGATCAGACAAAACAAGAGTCAGCGAAAGCATTGGAGGCTTCTGAAGCCAAATCGATGTTCCTTGCCAACATGTCACATGAGATCCGTACACCGCTTAATGGTATCGTCGGGTTTACCGAACTTCTTAAAGATACTGACCTGCAAGAAGAGCAGCGTGAATTTATCGACATTATCGAGAAAAGTTCGGAGAACCTTCTTGAGATTATCAATAACATTCTTGACCTCTCTAAAATCGAAAGTAACAAACTTGAGATCGAAGAGATCGTCTTCAACCCTATTGAAGAGTTTGATTCAGCTGTTGAAATCTATGCAGTACGTGCTTCTGAGAAACATATTGACCTTGGATGTTTCATTGACCCTGAGCTTGAACGACCTATTAAAGGTGATCCGACTAAGATCAAAGAGATCGTTATTAACCTTCTCTCAAATGCTGTTAAATTTACAAGTAGCGGCGGTTCTATCAATGTTGACATCCGTAAGATCCAGATCGATGAACCTAACCGTATTCGTGTCCGCTTCTCGGTAGAAGATAGTGGTATCGGTGTTACCGCTGAGCAGAAAGCCAACATCTTTGAGGCATTCGGTCAAGCCGATGTATCTACCTCTCGTAAATACGGTGGTACAGGTCTTGGTCTGACTATTTCTAGCCGTTTTGTTGAACTGATGGGTGGTAAACTTGACCTTGAGAGTGAGCCGGGTCACGGTACAACATTCTTCTTCGAACTTGAATTTGAAGAGATCGAAACACTTAATGACTCAATTGCCGGTACGTTCAGCTACATCAACGCACTCATCCTTGAGTCTGACACTAAGACTAAACGTCAAGAGATCAACCTTAAACAGTACCTTGACTTCTATGGTGTCAGCTATACAACATTCAAAGACATCGCTGAACTTCAAAAACTTGAACGTCAGATCAACTACGATATGCTATTTGTAGACTATGACTACACCACGGAAGCGGGTGTAGAAGAGTTCTCTAAAACACAAGAAGAGCTAGTCCTTATCACTAAATCGTACTACATGAAGAAAATCGACAACATGGGTCTAGAGATCTTCAAAGTCATGTACGAGCCGATGAATGGTACTAAGATCAAAAATGTTCTTGAATCATTTGACCTTGAATCGTTCAACAATAAAAAAGCGCAGAAGATCCGCCATAAGAAATTTGATGCAGCTACATCAAAATTCAAAGCAAAAGCACTTGTTGCTGAAGACAACATCATTAACCAAAAACTGATCCGTCGTACACTTGAAGATCTAGGTCTTGAGATCACAGTGGCCAACAATGGTCTAGAAGCCTTTGAAAAACGTAAAAATGGTGACTATGACGTTATCTTTATGGATATCCAGATGCCGGTACTTGATGGTATGGAAGCGACACAAGAGATCCTCGATTATGAAGAGGACTTTGAAGTTCCACACATTCCAATCATCGCCTTAACAGCGAATGCACTTAAAGGTGACCGTGAGCGTTTCATGGATGCCGGTATGGATGAGTATACTACTAAACCTCTAGTACGTGCAGAGCTTACTGCACTGCTGAGCCACTTCTTGTCTCACAAGATCATCGATATTAATGAGATCAGGGCAGCTGAAGTTGCAGCGGCTGCACCAGTTAAACCAAAAGCGGCAGCTAAAGTTGCAGCGGCTGCACCAGTTGAAACAGAAGTGGCAGCTGAAGTTGCAGCAGCTGCACCAGTTGAAACAGAAGCAGCACCTGAACCAGAGACTGCACCTGTCCAACCTGAACCAGCAGAAGTAGCTGTTGTCAAAGAGGAAAAAACGCTTGATATTATCTTGACAAAGAAAAGTCCTATTGAGACTAAATTATTCTCGATGTTGCTAGACGAATTAAAATTTGATTATGAGACATCAAAATCATTTGACACACTGATCAAAGATCTTAAAGTGAAAAACCCACGTGTTATCTTGATCGACAAAGAGATGCCAGACATTGATTATGCACTTCTCAAAGAGACTGTTGATGGACTAACCAATAAAACATCGATTGTTATGATGGTCGATCCGGCAGCGCGTGAAAACACTGAGCACAATGAGATAGCAGATGAGATCATCAACAATCTTGTTAACAAAGACCTACTACGTTTGATCGTAGAAAAATATACTTAATAAAAGGAAATAAATTATGGCAAAAAGCTTAAAAGTATTAGCAGTAGATGACGATATGATCAATTTGAAACTTCTGAAGTCTATGTTGATGAAAAATGATGATGTTGCTGAAGTCGTCGAGGCAAAAAACGGTGCAGATGCGATTAATGTTCTAAAAGAGCGTCATGACATCGACATGATCTTGCTAGACATCATCATGCCGGTTATGGGTGGTTTAGAGATGCTTCAGATCGTACGTGCAGATGAGAACCTTAAACAGCTT
>JAUWLG010000133.1 GCA_030613795.1 Helicobacteraceae bacterium | reverse complement strand
GGTCCGTGTCTCAGTACCAGTGTGGCGGATCATCCTCTCAAACCCGCTATGTGTCATTGCCTTGGTGAGCTCTTACCTCACCAACAAGCTGATACAATATAGTCCGATCCCTTAGCGAAAAACCTTTCCCAACTACTCTTAATAAGTAGAAGGAGTATCCGGTATTAATCACCGTTTCCAGTGGCTATCCCAGGCTTAGGGGCACGTTAACTATATATTACTCACCCGTGCGCCACTCGTCAGCAAAGTACAAGTACTTCCTGTTACCGTTCGACTTGCATGTGTTAAGCACGCCGCCAGCGTTCATTCTGAGCCAGGATCAAACTCTCCATAATTGTGAAACCGAAGTTTCTTATGTAAAGACCGAATTGCTTCGGATTACTGATTCCTATTGCCCAAGATTTAAAATCATTGGCTATAAAAAATATAGTGTCTATGTTCAAATCGTAGTAAAACTACAAACTGAAATAGACGGTTGTTAAATTGTGTCTTTATAAAGTTAACTTTCAACCCAAAAAGGTCTAGTTCAACTTACTTAGTTTTCAATGATCTCAAACGTTACTAAAGCTTCAACATGAAGTCTTTCTGAGTTGCTTTTGACAGCGTCTCTTCGTTTGTGGACGGGAATTATAGGGGGTTTTGTTTTTAATGTCAAGAGGTTTTTGAGGGAATTGTGAAATTTGTAAAAATTTGTGAATTTGATGCGTTTTATCATAATAACGTGTTGCTAAATGTTGTAATAAATGTACGTTTTAAAGTCCATTTATTTTCTATTATATAGTAAGGCCAATTTATGCGACAATATAAAACACAATATTTACTATTTATTGTAAAAAATGCTGTATAGTTCAGACATTACAATAGTCTGCATGAGCAGGCTTTATATAAAGGATATATTTATGGGTCTATATGATCGTGATTATGCAAGAGAAGATTTAGCGGGCTACGGTCAGCGTTCTGAAACTAAGATCGTCTCTTTTGTTAAAGAGACATACAAACTGTTTGCTGCTTCGTTGATGGCAGGTGCTGTTGGTGCTTATGTTGGTATTCCAATGGCATCTGTCATTCAAGCGTGGTTTATTCCATTGATAATTCTTGAGTTCGCTCTACTCTTTGGTCTTTTTGCTGTTAAACGTAAACCAGGTATCAACCTTATTGTTATGTTCAGCTTTGTCTTTATGACGGGTCTTATGATAGCACCACTGCTTTCACATACACTTGCCCTCTCCGGTGGCGCGAGTATTGTCGGTAACGCTTTTGCTATGACTTCAGTGATCGTTGCGAGTATGAGTTATTTCGCTATTAAAACAAAAGCTGATCTAAGCAGTTATGGAAAACCTTTGATGATCGCTCTTTTTGTTGTCATCGGGTTCTCTATCGTCAACCTATTCCTTGGCAGTCCAATGCTTGCTGTACTTATCTCTGCAGCTGTTGTTTTTCTCTTTAGTATTTTGGTTGTTTACGATACGCAGAACATTATGAACGGTGCTTATGAAACACCAATTGATGGTGCTATCGCTCTGTACCTTGACTTCTTGAATATCTTTACAGCACTTCTACACCTCTTAGGTATTTTTGGCGGCGAAGACTAATCCCTCCACTTAGAGCTTCGGCTCTACTTTCTTCTCTAACATTTACCCCATCTTTTTAGTAATCCAAAATTATGCAATAGAATATCGTAAACCTAGCATTCATCACTTGCACCAGTAGATTCAGAGAAAATCACCGCCTAACCTTTTGGTTAAGCTAAGATTTCCTCCAAACCTCCTAGCGCAAGGTCTAAACGCTATTTTCACAACCCTAGTGCATAATTCGGGATAATGCTATAATGCCACCTCTAAAACCCCAATACTATTTTAGATACTAAACAAGGAAAACAATTATGTCAAGAGCAAATACCTCTAGCGTCGAGATGGACGACGGGATCAAGATCGCTTTTAAAGCCCGTACTAAAAAGAATACCTTCGGGATGATCACAGACCCTAATAGCAAACAAGAAGCCGGCGCGCGTAAAGTGACTTCTGCAGACCAAAAAACCAAGGCTAAGAAAAAAGCCAAATTAGCAAAACAATCAAAGCGTAAAAACAAGTAAGATGTCTAACACCTTCGAGCCTTCACTCTATCGTGTCATCGATGCCAATCTCAACCGACTGAAAGAGGGTGTTCGTGTTATAGAGGACATCGCACGATATGTCAACAACGACAAGGCTCTAGCGTCAAAACTAAAAGAGATACGTCATCAAAGCAGGATCGATGATCTACAAAACCTGCTAAACTCCCGTGACAGCATTAATGATGTTCTTCGCCCTACGGTAACAAGCGAAATGAACCGTGACTCCTTAGAGAGTATCATCATTGCCAACTATAAACGTGCACAAGAGTCATCAAGAGTGTTGGAAGAGATGTACAAGATCGTTGACCCTGCGCTCTCAGAAAACTTCAAGTCACTGCGTTATGCACTGTACCAACTCGAAAAAGAGAACCTGATTATTAAATAAATCAGTGATCTAGCATTGCCATCAACAAACAAAACTTCCTTCCTTGTTATGATTCAACCCCTTAAACGCATCAATGACACCTCAAGTGTTGGAGATACAGTTCAATCAACTTTAAAAATCTCTACAAACTTATATTAAAAAAAATAATATTAAAATGATTTCATAAGGCAATGCACATTAGAAACAGTTCATACTTGTTTAAATATGACTCAGGAATCTTTTCCTGGGTTTGGACAAAGTTATTATGTTTTATTGCCCTTTGCTATTTATAGTTCAAAGTTCCAAGATGAGGCATAAGAGTATGATACGTCAGCTGTGAGTTACTCAGTGAAGTACATTTTACTCCGATAGACTCCTGTTAGGCGTTTAAACAAAGGAGAAGTTATGCGTACTCTCTATATTTTACTGGTACTCATGCTGGTTTCACTAAACAGTTACGGCGATGAATCTGCTGCGGAAAAAATTGCTCGTGCAGAAAGCGCTGCCCATCCTGCTATCACCAGACAGGCTACGATAATGGATGTTGACGGCAAGATGCTACGGAAAGGTTCAAACGGCTGGGTATGTATGCCTGGTATTATGCCTGGGGACAACCACCCTATGTGTAATGATGCGGTATGGGGAAAATTGATGAACGCAATTGGTACAAAATCAGATTTCAAAACAGACCGTATCGGTATCTCATATATGCTGCAAGGTGATGCTCTCGTAAGCAACGCGAATCCTTTAGCAACAGACATAAATAATGGTGATGTATGGGTTCAGGAAGGTCCACATATAATGATAGTGGTGCCTAAAGAGATGCTGAAAGGGCTTTCTGATGATCCATTTAATGGCGGACCTTACGTAATGTGGAAAGATACACCGTATGCACATATTATGCTTCCGATTCATACCGATAAGTAATATACAGCTTAGAGCGTAAAGGTACTAAAGTTCTGTTTCGACCACCTGTCAAACAGAACTTTTCTTGACTAAAAAAAGAGAAGCGAACAGATGATCATATAGGTACAATTTTTGTTCCTTGATCGGCAGAAGTTTTACACCAATAACTTCTTATCCTCCACATTACAGCTTTCATAAAAACTAAGCCTAGTTTTGAATAAATATCACTTCAAATTCCAAGTAATCTAGAGGATAACTATGCATCAGTTTTTTCATCTCTTTGTAGCCTAGCAGGTTTCTATTACCACTTACACCACTACGTTTGATGTAGCGGAACATCTCTCTCACCGAATCAAAAGCAAGTTGATACTGGACGATCTCCACCTGGGCACTGAAATAGCGTTTGGCCAGGGCTTCCACCTCATCACTGCTTCGCAGTAGTGGTTTAACACCGGCTGTCTCAAAAAGAGTTTTAAATGTACTGCCGCTAAAAACTGCCAAGGAGACAGGTTTTCGAAGTGAGGCGATGTTTTTAAAGACATTTTCCAGATCATCTGCCCACTGCAGTGCTGATGCTGAGAAGATACGATCAAACTCAGAGAACGAGAGCTGCTCAAAAAGCGCAACATCATTAAAGTCGCCGTAAACACACTCTAATACCTCTACATTATCACCCTCTTTTGGATGTAGCTCCAACATTCCCGGAGCAAAGTCAACACCGACAAAGTGTTCGATCTGCCAGTCAATAGCATTAAAAAGTGCCCCTTTGCCGCAGCCAAGATCTAAAATACGTCTTGGGTATTCATCGAGGTCATCCAGTAGTTTAGAAACCACTTTCTCTTGGATGATGTTGTAGTTTCCGTACTGATCAGCGTATCGTGAGAACTCGCTTTGAATTTTCATCGGCGGTTAACGACCAAAGAGAATATAAAAATAAAGAGCAGTGCTAAAACAATCGTCGCACCGCTTGGAAGGGAGAAGAAGTACGAACTGCTCATCCCAACGATGACCGCTAAAAGAGAGAAAAGCAGTGCAATGGCGATGGTTTTAGCAAAACCCTGTCTAAAACGCAGAGCGGCTACTGTAGGGATGACCATCATCGCACCGATCAGCAGTGTACCGACAATACGGATAGAGAGGGCGATAATAATAGCCACAATACTGACTAACAAAAAGTTTAAAAGGTCCACTTTAATGCCGCTTGTTCGTGCCACCTCTTCGTCATAAGCGATAAAATAGAGCTCTTTATAAAAGAGTCCTAACAGTCCAAGTGCCACTACGCCAAACACTGACATAATGACTAGATCTTCTTCTGTTACTGAGAGAATAGAACCAAAAAGATAAGAGAAAAGAGAGCTGTTAAAGGCCCCTGCAAGTGAGACGATGATCACCGCCAGTGCTAAAGACCCGGAAAGCATGATCGCTAAAACAGAATCAGAGTAGAGGTGAAAGTTGCTTCTCAGGTACTCAATGGCCCAAGCACTGAGTAATGCTGCTACTACGGCCATCCAAATAGGGCTAGTTCCTGCAATGACACCTACAGCAACACCAACAAGCGCAGAATGTGCCAAAGTT